>CAYLYV010000070.1:0-23428 GCA_964387655.1 uncultured Cypionkella sp.
GATGATTGATGAATATCCGATCCTGTCGGTGGTCGCGGCCTGTTCGACGGGCAAGACGATCATGCGCGGGGTGAAGGAACTGCGGGTCAAGGAATCCGACCGGATCGACGCCATGGCGCGGGGGCTGGAGGCTTGTGGCGTCACCATCGAGGAGGATGAGGATACTCTCATCGTCCACGGTATGGGGGCCGGTGGCGTGCCGGGGGGGGCGACTTGTGCCACCCATATTGACCACCGCATCGCGATGTCTTTTCTGGTGCTGGGGATGGCCGCGAAGGCCCCGGTTTCTGTCGATGATGCCTCGCCGATTGTGACCTCTTTCCCGATTTTTGAGGGGTTGATGACGGGGCTGGGGGCCACTTTGCGGCATGGTGGGCAGTAGAGTTTGGCTTTGTCCACGCGTGGACAAATTTGAAATCACTCCCATATCAATGGCTTAACAAAGTCCGGTAAGTATTTGTTAAACCCTGACCACGCCGATCTTGACCGAAAACGGCAGGCGTGATCGCCTTGCCTGATCCGGTGTGGTGAGGGGTGGAATGCGATACAGCTACTGGGTTTTTCCGATTGTCGCTGCACTGGCCTATGGCGTTTGGCGACACTACGCGGCGCAGGTCTATGTCGGTGATCTGCCGCCGTTTGATTTGCATCTTTACAGTTTTCGAGAGGCACAAGTCTACCTTGCGGGCCTGACCCCTGTGGCGAAGGCCATCTACCTTGGTCCGCTGCATCTCGCCGATGCCCTGCTGATGTTGTGTCTTGCCGCCACCTTGGTCTTGCCGGTTTGGCGGTGGGATTGGCCGTGGTTTCTGCCCGCGATGTTCTATGTTGGCTTTGATCTGCTGGAGAATGACAAGGTTGCCAGACTGTTGCGCGGCGGGCTTTGCGTGGCAGCAGATGTGGAAAATGTGGCACTGGTGACCAGCCTGAAGTTCGCGGCCCTAACCGTTGCAGCGGCTTTGGCGTTGTGGAGTTTGTGGCGGGTTGCGCGATAGGGACGGTGCGTGAAATCACGCACCCTACCGAAGACTCTGGGCGCGGCCTCTGGTGGCGCTTGGGTTTGCGCCGGGGTATAGAGGCGGAAAGGCTCGGTTGGACGGGCGGTTCTTACGCCAAAGGAAGGGCATCAGATGGGAACTTTTTATGCAGCCGTCGAGGTGTTTGATCCGGAAGGCCCGGCCAATATGCCCGATGGTGCCGACTATGGCGGCGAGGCGCGGTTTTTCGTGCTGACCGCCGAGGATTTGTCGGAAGCCTTGGCGACCTTGGCAAACTCGATTTCCGTCAATGGCTTGCGCTTGGATCGGGTGCTGCACGCCGGTGCAGTTGAGGCGTTTGACGATGAGATTCTGCCGTTTGAAATCGACATTGATGGCATGGCGGAAACCGCGCAGGGTTCGGGGGAGATTTGTGTCTCAGAAGCGCATCCGTTCGAGCCTGACGAGTCTGATGGTGCCGCCTCGGGCGTCTATGCCGTCTGCGTTGACGCCTTTGATATGGAATGGGCGGATGAGGACGAGGGCGAGTATGGCGGGCATTACCAGTTGGCGGTGATCAAGGCCGAAACCGCAGCCGAGGCTTTGCAGCAGTTGGTGGAAGATTTTGAAGCCGAGGGCATTGTGATCATCTCGCTGGAGGGGCTGGTCGATGCCAAGGCCTTCCCGTTTGACGCCTATGAGTTCCAGTTTGAGGAAGATGATGCGGTGTCCGAGGTCTTGGAGCAGGGCGGCATGATTGTGTCGAACGCTTACGCCTATCCGCCGGAAGCGCCGCGCAAATTGGACAGCTAGGTTGGGGGCTTGCCCCCCGCTCCGAAGTTTCTTCGCTCCTTCGTAGCAAACTTCTACGCACCCACAGGATATTTGTGCAGAGGGGATGACCATGCGCTTTACAGTGGCCATTGATGGGCCTGCGGCGGCGGGCAAGGGCACGATCGGGCGGGCACTGGCGGCGCGGTTTGGCTTTGCGCATCTGGATACCGGGCTTTTGTATCGCGCGGTTGGGGCTTTGGGCGGTGATCCGGTGGCGGCGGCGCGCGGGCTGACGGCGGCCGATCTGGAGCGCGACGATCTGCGCACGCTGGCGGCGGGGCAGGCGGCGAGTGTGGTCGCGGTGATCCCCGAAGTGCGGGCGGCTTTGGTCGAGTTTCAGCGCCGCTTTGCGCGCGCCGAGGGCGGTGCGGTGCTGGATGGCCGCGACATCGGCACGGTGATTTGCCCTGAGGCCGAGGTAAAGCTGTACGTCACCGCAAGCGCCGAGGTGCGGGCGCATCGCCGCTGGCTGGAGGTCGGCGGCGATGCGGCGCGGGTGTTGGCGGAAGTGATTGAGCGCGATGCGCGGGATATGGGGCGGGCTGAGGCGCCGTTGAAGCCTGCGGCGGATGCGGTGGTGCTGGATACGTCAGAGCTGCCGATTGAGGCCGCGATTGCGGCGGCGGTGGCGCTGGTGGAGGCGCGGTTGTGACAGCCCGCATCGTGCTGCATCTTCTGGCGCGGATGGTTGCAGCGATGGGCGGTTTGAGGCCGCCGCTGCTCTATGGTCGCATCCGGGCGTGTCTGGCGGCGCGGGGGGTGGACGTTACGCTGGTGGAAGGTTTTGACGGCGCGGCGTATCGCGAAGACGGTGATCTGCACATTGTCGAGAACGGACGCGGGCAAAGGCCCGGCGTGCTGAACGCGGCGACGGCCTATCTGGAAGGGTTCTTCCACGTTGATCCGGTAGGGATACAGGCGGCAAGCCGGATCGGGGCTTTGCCCTACAATGCGACGGCGATCGATGATGTTGCGGCGCGGGCCTATCTTTTCGCTTTGCAGCAGCGCTTCGCGGTGCCGCGACGATCGCGCTACAAGCAGGTCAGCACGCAAAGCGATCTGCCGCAGGGGGCGATTGCGGTGTTCCTGCAAGGGCCATCGCCGCAAAGGAACGGGCAGGCCCATTGCGGTTTTGCGGCGATGCTGGAGGCGGTTTGCGCGGGGGCCGGGGGCCGTCCGGTGCTGGTGAAGCCACATCCGCTGAAGCCAGACCTGGGGGCCGAGATCATCGCGGCGGTGCAGGCGAAGGGGTTCGCGCCGATGGCGGTGGGGGCGAATGTGCATGACATTCTGGCGGCTTGTGTCGCCACGGTGTCGATCAATTCCGCCACAGCGCTGGAAGGCTTTCTGCATGGCAAGCCTGCGGTGCTGTTTGGGTGGTCGGATTTCCACGCTTTTGTCGAGACCGCGCGCGAACCGGGGGCGTTTGGCGCGGCTTTGGCGCGGGCGCTGAGCCATCCGCCGGATTATGCGAAGGCGCTGTATTGGTATTTTGGCCAGCACTGTCTGGACATGACGGCAGACAGTTTCGATGCCCGCCTGCTGGCGATCTTTGCCGAAGCCGGGTTTGATGCGGCACGCTTGGGGCTACGCTAACGCCGCGGCGGCGGGCCGACCGAATTGCGCACGACGAGATCGGGGCGCAGCAGAATCTCGGTTTCCTCCGGTTGCGTGTCGGAGAGCAGTTGCAGCAGCAGCGTCATCGCGTGCTTGCCGATCAGGCCGCGCGGTTGGCGGATCGTGGTCAGCGAGGGCTGTATGAAGCTGGCCTGTGGCACATCGTCAAACCCCGTTACCGAGAAATCGCGCGGCACCACATAGCCGCGCGCGGTCAGGCCCAGCATCACGCCGATGGCGGTCTGGTCGTTGACGCACATGAAGGCGGTGGGCAGGGTGTCGCGCAAGAACAACTGATCCACCGCGAGGCGCCCGCTTTCAATCGTGCCGTCGCCGTCGATCGCCATGCGAGAGGCCGCCGGGATGCCTGCGGCGTCAAGGCCCGCCTCGCAGCCCAGACGGCGGCGGCTGTAGGCAAGGCGGCTGCGATTCTCACCGATGAAGGCGATCTTGCGGTGGCCTTCCGAGATCAGCAATTCCACGGCCTTGCGCGCGCCTTCCAGATCGTCGACGCCAACGTAAGGAATGCCGCCGTTGAACACCGGCTCGAACACCCCCACGGTGGGCGGCAGGCGGGCGGTCATCGACTGGTGGCCGAAGGGCAGGATGCCGGTGAACAGGATCATCCCGGCGGCTTGGTTCGAGGAGAAGAATTTCAGATATTCCATGCCGCGCTGGGCGTCGTTCTGGGTGTGACCGATCAGCACGCCGTAACCATGCGCGCGGGCTTCGTTCTCTAATCCCACCAAAATGCTGGAAAAGTTCGGATCGCCTATGTCGGGGGCGACCACGAGGATCATGTTGGATTTGCCCAAGCGCAGGCTGCGCGCCATCGCGTTCGGGGTGTATCCGGTCAGCGCAATCGCTTGGTTGACCTTTAATCGCGTCGAAACTGCGACCTTCTCGGGCAGGTGAATGGCGCGCGACACGGTGGCGATGGAGACCTCGGCAATGCGGGCGACATCTTCGATGGTGGCGGGGGAATTCGACACTGGGGCGGGGCCTATGGTTGCTTGAGCGAATCCTATAGGGCTGCGGGGCTGCGTGCAAAGCGGACGTTGCATTGTTAGAATGTAAACCTTTACATAAAAAATGCAAAGCACTACACCTAAGGGGCGGAGAGGAGCCGCGAGGGGGGAAGTCATGGAGTCAGAGCCTGTGGGCGGTGGCGACATTGTGGTGTCTGCACGCGATGATGTCGCGTCGCCTGCGCGCGATGATGTCGTGCTGTCGGCCCAGCGGATCAGCAAATCCTTCAGCGGCGTGCAGGTGCTGTTCAGCGTCGATTTCGACCTGCGGCGTGGGGAAATTCATGCGCTGATGGGCGAAAATGGCGCGGGCAAATCGACGCTGGTGAAAGTGCTTTCCGGGTTTGAACAACCCACCTCGGGTGAGATTTTGCTGGATGGCAAGCCGGTCAAACTGCCGCCGAATGGCGCGGCAGAGGCGCTTGGCATCGTGGTGATCCATCAGGAATTCAACCTTGCCGAACATTTGACCGTCACCGAAAGCCTGTTTCTGGGGCGGGAAGTTGCGCATTTTGGCCTGCTGGACCGCAAGTTCATGAGGCGCGAGACTCGGCGTGTGCTGGATATGCTCGGCTCGCATATCAGCGAAACGGCGGTGATTGGCGCGCTGACGGTGGCCGACAAGCAGATGGTTGAGATTGCCAAGGCGATCAGTCGCGATGCCCGCATCGTGTTCATGGATGAGCCGACCGCCGTGCTGTCGCGGGGGGAAACCGAGGCGTTGTTCAAGCAGGTGCGCAAACTGCGTGACCTTGGCACCAGCTTTGTGTTCGTGTCGCATAAGCTGGATGAAGTCACCGAACTTAGCGACCGCGTGACGGTGCTGCGTGATGGCCAGTGGGTGAAAACCGCGCCGACCGCGATGCTGGATGGTGAGTCGATTGCGCAGCTGATGGTGGGCCGGGAACTCTCCAGCCTCTATCCGCAGAAATCGGAACCCAACGTCGATGAAGCCCGCGTGTTGTCGGTGGTGGGGCTGAACACGGCCCATGTGCGCGACGCGCATTTCGATCTGCGCAAGGGCGAAATTCTGGGGTTTTCCGGCATGATCGGCTCGGGCCGGACCGAGTTGATGGAGGCGATTGCCGGGCTTTATCCGCGTGTCTCGGGGGAGGTTCGCATCGGGGATCAACTGATGCCGGCGGGGGATATTCAAGCGACCGCAGCGGCGGGGCTGGCCTATATGACCAAGGATCGCAAATCCAAGGGCCTGTTGCTGGGCTCTGATATGACCAGCAACCTGACGCTGCAATCCTTGGATCAGCATGGCCGCTGGGGCTATCTCAGCCCCGCGAGTGAGCGCACCGCCTTGGCCCGCGCCCGTCGTCGTTTCGATATTCGGGTGCGCGATGCCTCTGTCGTGGCGGGGCGGATGTCGGGCGGCAATCAGCAAAAGCTGCTGCTGGCCAAGGTGATGGAGATCACGCCGAAAATCCTGATCATCGACGAGCCGACGCGCGGCATCGACGTGGGCACCAAGCAACAGATCTACCATTTCATTGCGGCTTTGGCGCGCGAGGGTTGTTCGATCATCGTGGTGTCGTCGGAGATGCCTGAAATCATTGGCCTTTGCACCCGGATCGTCGTGATGCGGGCGGGGCGGATCGTTGGCGTGCTGGAAGGCGATGAGATCAATGAACAGGAAATCATGCGCTATTCGGCAGGGTTGAAGCAAAAGGCTGTGGCGTAGCAATGGGGGCGGATGTGACGACGCAAGAGGATCAGGCGGACCCGAAGTGGCGCTGGCAAGATGTGGATTTGCGCGCGGTGGCGCCCTTCGTGGCACTGGCCTTGCTGCTGGTATTGGGGGCGATGGTCAGCGGCAACTTCCTAAGCCTGAACAACCTCGCCAATGTCGCCACCCGCAGCACCTTCATCGCGCTGATAGCGGTGGGGGCGACCTTTGTGATTTCCTCGGGTGATCTGGACCTGTCGGTGGGCTCGATGGTGGCCTTTGTGGCCAGCCTGATGATCCTGTTCATGAACTCCAATGCAATCGCCGACCCCGGCATGATGATCGCCGCTTCGATGCTGTTGGCCTTGGTGGTGGGCGCTTTATGCGGGCTGGCGAATGGGCTGATCACCACGGTCGGCAAGATCGAACCGTTTATCGCCACGCTGGGCACCATGGGCATCTATCGCGGCCTGACCACATGGCTTTCCCAAGGCGGCGCGATCACTCTGCAATCGGCGGAGCAGCAAGACCTGTATCGTCCGGCCTATTTCGGCGTAGTGCTTGGGGTTCCGGTGCCGATCATCGTCGTGCTGGTCGTCACCTCTCTCGCTGCCTTCGTGCTCTATCGGATGCGCTATGGCCGCCATGTCGTCGCCGTCGGCTCCAACGCCCATGTCGCGCGCTATTCCGGCATCAAGGTGGACCGTGTGCGGACTTGGGCTTTCGTGATCCAAGGCGTCTGCGTCGCCATTGCGGTGATGCTCTATGTGCCGCGCTTGGGGTCAACCTCTGCCACCACTGGCATCTTGTGGGAACTCCAAGCCATCACCGCCGTGGTGATTGGCGGCACCGCCCTTAAGGGTGGCGCAAGCCGGGTCTGGGGCACCATCTGCGGCGCGTTCATTCTAGAGCTGGTGGGCAACATCATGCTGCTGTCGAACTTCATTTCCGAATACCTGATCGGCGCGATTCAGGGCGCGATCATCATCATCGCCATGCTGGTGCAGCGGTCCCTGGTGCGGAAATCGTGAAATTTCGGCCGGGGTTTGGGTCGCCCGGCCGCTGACTGCCAGACCCGACCAAAGGGAGGAATAAAATGCGTAAAGGACTACTCAGCCTTGTGACCGTCGCCGCACTGGCGATGGGCAGCACGGCGGGCTTTGCCGAGGACAAAGCCTATACGATTGGCGTCTCGATCCCCGCAGCCGACCATGGCTGGACCTCTGGCGTGGTGTTCCATGCCAACCGTGTCGCGGAAGTGCTGATGGCCCAGCATCCGGGCTTGAATATCATCGTCAAGACCTCGCCCGATCCGGCATCTCAGGCCAACGCGCTGCAAGACCTTGAAACTCAAGGCATTGACGCGCTGGTGATTCTGCCGAGCGACCCCGATCCGCTGGTGAACTCGATCAAAGAGATCAAATCCAAGGGCACCTTCGTGACCATCGTGGATCGTGCGCCGTCGGTGAACGATGACACCGTGCGCGATCTCTATATCGCCGGCAACAACTATGCCTTGGGCGAAACCGCAGGCAATTACATCAAAGCCACCACCCCGGAGGCCGAAGTTGTGGTGATCCGTGGCATGCCTATTCCGATCGACCAGACCCGTCAGGACGGCTTTGACAAGGCGATCGAAGGCTCGGGCGTCAAGGTGCTGGACCGTCAGTTCGGCAACTGGAACCGCGATGACGCCTTCAAGGTCATGCAGGATTACCTGACCAAATTCCCGAAAATTGACGTGGTTTGGTGCCAGGATGATGACATGGCCGTCGGCGTGTTGCAGGCGATTGAGCAATCGGGCCGCACCGATATTCAATATGTCGTGGCAGGGGCGGGCTCGAAAGACATGATCAAGAAGGTGATGGACGGCGACAAGATGATCCCGGTTGACGTGCTGTATCCGCCAGCCATGGTCGGCACCGCTTTGGAGATGACCGTCGCCAACCTCTACGGCCAGGTTCCGATGCGCGGCACCTTCACCTTGGACGCAACGCTGATCACCAAAGACAACGCGAGCGCCTACTACTTCCCCGACTCGCCGTTCTAAGCTTTCGGTGAGCTGAATGACACGCGCCTGCCCATTCATCTGGGCAGGCGTTTTCTATTGGCGCTTCCGCTGCGCTGGCCTGCCAAGCAAACCGCCCACTGCCCGGAATCAAGGGCGAAGCCCGCCGGGCAGCGCCTGACCGCCCCCACGGGCAGGCGCTATTGCAGCCTCCCGCGCCGAACCTCTGCGGAGGACGCTGAAGCATAAAGCGCCTAGAACAAGCGTTGCAGCGCCCACCCGGCGTTCAGGCGCTGCCCTGTGGTGGTTCCTCGTGTCACGCCTTTCCTAAAAAGCTAGGTAGCCTAAAATCGGATGGACGCTTTACTAAGTCGTCAGCCGCGCCCCAGAGCGACTTTACTAAGAAAGGTGTACGTGGGGCTTTTAGGTTTGGGTCTGCTGGATAGCGGAGTGGGAAGTCGCCCTCACCGTGTAGTTTTCCGAGTGCGATCACATATTCTTCAATTAAGGGTAAAACTTCAACTTCGTTGATACTATCAGGATAAGCTCCGTTTGCGCGGTCCTCTGCCGCAACCCTGAAAGCGTTTGCAAACACATGGCCTCGCACGGGCTCACAAATGTCGAGTGCCCACAACTTGGTAATTTTGTGTCCGCATTTCCGTACTTCGTCTGGTTGTTTGCCGTTCAGAAAGAGACATGCCTTGAGCATCAGCTCTAATCCATGCCCAGCAAGCGCCAAAGTCGGCAGAAATAGAATTCGACCTTTCACACCTTGCGCCGCATCCAGAGTCAGCGCACCTTCTAAGTATTGCTTGGCCATACTGGCGCGCTGTCGAGCATCAGTAGAGAAAAAATCTTCCATAGAAGCGTCTCCTGTGTGCGGATTGAAATAAGCCGTGACAAACTTAATCCTGACTCAAGTGCTATTCTAGCGTCCGCCTTGACCGACCTTAAAGCCGCTCGTTAGTAGGGCTGATGCCTTCCGTCCTTCCATCCAACCCTTAACAACTCCCTAACACCCACCCCTTAACCCCTTGAAATCGCATCCGCCCCCATCCTGTCCACGCGTGGACACTCACCCGTCCTTCCGCGGATCCCGCGCCAGAAGTCGCATCGCGTTCAGGGTGACGAGCACGGTGGCTCCGGTGTCGGCCAGCACGGTGATCCACAGGCCGGTCAGGCCCAGCACGGATGTCACCAGAAACACCGCCTTCAGCCCCAAAGCCACCGCGACATTCTGCCGGATATTCGCCATGGCGGCGCGGGAGAGGCGGATCATCGCGGGCAGGTCGGTCAGTTTGTTGCGCAGGATCGCGGCATCGGCGGTTTCCAGCGCCACATCGCTGCCCGCCCCCATCGCCACCCCCACGCTGGCCTGCCGCAAGGCGGGGGCATCGTTGATGCCGTCGCCGACCATCATCACGCCGCCCGCTGTCGCCAGCTTTTGAATGGCGGCGATCTTGCCCTCGGGCAGCAGCCCCGCCTGCGCTTGGATGCCCAGTCGGGTCGCGATGGCCGTGGCAGAGCCAAGATTATCCCCGGTCAGCATCACCGCCTGCAACCCCAGCGCCTTCAACTGCTGCAATGCCTCGGCAGCCTCAACCCGCGGTTCGTCCCGCAGGGCGAGCAGACCAAGGCTGACGCCGTTGCGGCTGACCTGCACCACGGTCTTGCCGTCCGCCTGAAGCCGGGCCACCGCGGGGGTCGCGGTATCGGCCATCCCCACCTGCACCAGCGCGCCCTCGACCATCGCTTCCACGCCTTTGCCGGGAAAAGCGCGGGCGTCTTGGCTGGGCAGCAGCGTTACCCCGTCGGCCTTGGCTTGCGTAAGGATCGCCTTGGCGAGCGGGTGGGTGGAGCCGGATTCCACCGTCGCCGCCAGTTGCAGCAGCTTGGCCGCCGCGATGCCCTCGACGGGCAGAATATCGGTCAGCACCGGGCGGCCTTCGGTCAGGGTACCGGTTTTGTCCAAGGCCACGGTGTGCAGGTTAGCCATCGCCTCGATCACCGCGCCGCCTTTGATCAATAGGCCATGCCGCGCCCCGGTGGACAGGGCGGCGGCGACGGCGGCGGGCACCGAGATCACCAGTGCGCAGGGGCAGCCGATCAGCAACAGCGCCAGCGCGCGGTAGGTCCAGATGCCCCAATCCGCACCCATCGCCAGCGGCGGTAGCAAGGCCACCAGCAGTGCCAGGCCGACAATCGCGGGCATATACCAGCGGCTGAAACGGTCGATGAAGCGTTCGGTCGGAGCGCGGGCGGCTTCGGCCTCGGCGACCAACTGGGCGATGCGGGCGAGGGTGCTGTCGGCACTCGCCTTCATCACGCGGACGCGCAGCACGGCCTCGGTGTTGATCGTGCCTGCCAGCACAGTGGCCCCCGGCCCTTTCGTGACCGGGAGGCTTTCGCCCGTGACCGCGCTTTCGTCGATGCCGGAGGTGCCAGCGACGATTTCACCATCCGCCGCCAAGCGATCACCGGGGCGGACCTGGATGATTTGGCCGGGGCGCAGGGTTTCGGCGGCGACTTCGCGGCTGTGGCTTTCATGTTCCAAAAGGGCTGTGGCAGGCACCAGTTTGGCCAAGGCGCGGATGCCGTCGCGGGCCATGTTGGTGGCGACGCCTTCCAGCAATTCGCCCACCGCGAACAGGAACACCACCAAGGCGGCTTCCTCGGCGGCACCGATCAGCAAAGCCCCGGCCGCGGCGATGGTCATCAGCATTTCGATGGTAAACGGCATCCCGGCGCGGAGTGCTGCCAGCGCTTTGCGCGCCACGGGCAGCAGGCCGATCAGGCAGGCCAGCGTGAAAGCCCAGATGGCATGGTCGGCAAGGACGGTCCATTTCGCGATCTGAGCGGTGGCCAGCAGGAGGCCGGTGAAAAACACCAGTCGGGCCTTGGCCGTGTGATACCAGCGTTGATCCGTGGGCAGATCGCCATGGCTGTGGGCGGCATGATCGGCGTGGGTCTCGGTGCCGTGATCCTCTGTCGAGGCCTCTGGCGCTGCTGCGGCGGGCGCGGTGATGCCATAGCCCAAAGCCTGCACGGCGCGTTCGACTTGGGCGGGGGCGGTGGTTTCGGGCGCAAGATTCAGCCGCAGACGCTCGTTCATCAGGGTGATTTCAACGCCGCTGACCCCCGGCAACCGCTCCACTGCGGTCTGAATTTTGCGGGTACAGGCCGCGCAATCCATGCCCGAGATGCGCCATTCATGTGAGTCGTTGTCGGATAGGTCAGTCATTTCAGCCTCTTGCGATAGTCTTGCGCGTCACTTGCCGCGATCAAGCCTTAAAGCTAATGTCTCTAGTAACTATAGCTGCAAGAGGTTTCTCATGCTGACCATCGGAAAATTGGCCGCCGAGACCGGGGTGAAGGTACCGACGGTGCGCTATTATGAGCAGATCGGCCTGCTGCCCCCGCCCGAGCGCAGCAGTGGCAATCAGCGGCTGTATGGGCCGCTCGCACGGCAACGGCTGGCCTTTATCCGCCACGCGCGCGCCTTGGGGTTTCCGCTGGACGCGATCCGCGATCTGCTCAGCCTGTCGGATCGCCCCGACCTGCCCTGCTCTGCCGCCGATGCGATTGCCAAGGCGCAGCTTGCCGCCGTGCAGGCGCGTATCACCCAGTTGAAGGCGCTGGAGCAGGAGTTACAGCGCATGGTGATCCAATGCGCGCATGGCACCATCGCCGATTGCCGGGTGATCGAGGTTCTGGGCGATCATGGCCAATGCGCGCAGGATCATCACGCTGTGCCGGAGACGATGGAGTGAAGGACCGCAGCGGAGCCACGGTCCTTGCTTTGATTCAGCGAAGGCCGATTAGACAGGCGCGGTCTTGGCGTTACGCGCCTTCAGGAACAGCACGATGATCGCAAGGAACACTGCGGCGTTGATGATGGTGGACAGCGCGTAAAGCTCGGGCTTCACCCCGTAGCGCAGCGCGCCCCAAGCGACCGAGGGCATGGTTGGCGTCGCGCCCAGCAGGTAGAATGAGATATCCAACCCATTCAGCGCCAGCACGAACGCCACGATCAGGCTGCCCATGATGCCCGACCATGTCAGCGGCAGCATCACTTCGAGAAACGCGCGAAACGGGGTGGCACCGCAGACAATCGCGGCTTCGTTCATCCGCCAATCGTATTTATACAGCATCGCCGCCATGATCAGGAAACAGAAGCTGAAGCAATGCACCGAATTGGCGATGATCGCGGTCACCATGTTGCCCTGCAAGCCAAACACCAGATAATACAAAGACATGCTGGAAATCCCGAGCAGGATTTCAGACACAAACAGCGGCCCCGCGAAGAACACCGCATAGAACAGTGCCCGCTTTCCGGCAAAGCGCAGCACGCCGATGGTGGCCAGAAACCCCATCACCGTCGATAGCACTGCGGTGCAAGAGGCGATGATCAGGCTGTTCAGGAAGGCGCTTTGATAGATCGAGTTGGTCGCGAGATTGACATAGCTTTTCGGGTTGAAATCGGGCGGATAGGGAAAGTTCGGGTGGTTCGACAGCGAGGCGAACAGGATATGCACGATCGGCATATAGAGGAACACATAGGCCACGATCAGGATCAGACCCATGGTCCATTTCGCGGCAAAGTCTTTCAGGCTTAAGCTGTCCATCTTAACGCTCCATCCCGGTAAAGCCGGTTCGCCGCAAATTGACGCCAAGGCTGAGGATCACCAGCGCCGCGATTGAAAACAGCACCAACACCACGCCCATCGCAGCTCCCAAGGCCCAAGTGCCCGACTCGCCAAATTGCTGCGCCATCGACATGCCGTACAGCGTGCCATTGGGGCCGCCGAGAAACCGCGGGGCGAGCGAGGCGGACAGGGTCGGGATAAACGACAGCAGAAAGCCGATCATCGTGCCCGACAGGTTTAGCGGCCAGATCACCTCGGAAAACACCCGCCACCGCCCCGCCCCGCAGGCGCTTGCGGCTGAGGCCAGCCGCAGATCGAAGTTCAGCAGCGACAGGTAAATCGTGGTGACGGTCATCGGCAGGTAGAGATAGACGAAGGCGATGAAAGTGGCCGAGTTGGAATACATGATGAACCGCAACGGGGCCGCGCCTAGCCGTAGCAGCGCGCCGTTGATCAAGCCGGTTGGGCCAAGCATGCCTTGTAGGGCGATCAAGCGCAGTACCTCACCGGATAGGAATGGTACTGCCAGCAGGAGCGAGAAGATCAGCTTATAGCGCCCGCCAAATCGCACGATGAAAAACGCGATGGGCCAAGCGACCACGACGAGGAAGATCGACACCAGCGTCGCCATCAATAGGGAGCGCACAAAGAAGGTGATATAGGCGGACTCGGTGGCCAAGGTGACGTAGTTCAGCGTCGTCCAATCGCGCACGATTTTGTAGTTGGCGGTCTGCCAGAAGCTAAGCACCACCAGCGCCACTAAGGGCAGCACGAAGAACAACACCAGAAACGTCGTCGGGATATACAGGAACAGCCGTTTGCGGGCGGCGGCGTTGGGTTCAGACATCGCTTAACCCTCCGCCGGGAAAATGTGGGCAAGATTGGCGTCCCATGTCAGCGCGATCTGCGCGCCAATGCCGTGCATGTCGGGGCGTTTGGGTTGCACCGCGATGATGCGGGCCTTGTTGGCGGCTTCCAGAATGAATTCGACAAACGGGCCGCGCAGCACCACGTCGATCACTGTGCAGGTGATGCCCGGCGTGCCTGCGGCCCCCAGCGCGAAGCGTTCGTTCTTCACAAACACGCTGACCCGACCCGCCACCACCGGGGCGCTGGGCGCAAAGCTATAGCCGTGTTCGGGGATCGTGATCGTTGTGCCATCCGACACGCCCTCAAACCGCGTCGCGCGGCCGACAAAGCGGGCGACGAAGGGGGTGTTGGGGTGATCGTAAATCTCTTGCCGCTCACCCAAAGCCTCCAGCTTGCCCTTGTTGATCACCGCCACACGGTCGGACATCGACAGGGCTTCTTCCTGATTGTGGGTGACATAGATGAACGGGATGCCGAGTTGCTTTTGATAGCGGCGGATTTCGACCTCCATCTCTTGCCGCAATTCACGGTCAAGGTTGGCCAGCGGTTCATCGAGCAACAGCAGCGTCGGGTTGGCCACCAGACCGCGCCCTAAGGCCACCCGTTGTTGCTGGCCGCCGGAAAGCTGGTTGGGGTAGCGATCCATCAGGCCGTTCAGCGACAAGATACCCTCGGCCCAATCCAGCCGATCCTTGATCTTGGCGGGGGTTTCCTGCGTCATCCGCAGCGGGAAGGCGAGGTTTTCGCGTACGGTGCGATGCGGAAACAGCAGAAATTCCTGAAACACCATGCCGATGCCGCGCTTGTGCGGCGGCAGCGCGGTCACATCCTGCCCCTTGAAGAAAATCCGCCCCTCGGACGGGCGATCCAGGCCCGCGATCAAGCGCAGCAGGGTGGATTTGCCCGATCCGCTGGGGCCAAGGATGGCGATGAATTCGTGTTTGGCGATGTCGATACTAAGGTTGTGCAACGCTTTCACCGGGCCATAGTGCCGCGAGACGTTGTCGATTTTGATATAGGCGCTGGCGTCTGTCATAAGGCTCTACCTGTTTGGGGCGCTGCGGGGCGTGGTCCCGCAGCACAGAATGCAAAAAGATCAGGCGGCCTGAACGTTGGACCACACGCGTTCCCATTTCTCGGGCGAGGAGGGTTGATCGAACATGAACAACCCGGCGATTTCAGACGAGCGGTCCATCAGATAGAGTTTACGCTCCTCCTCGGTTGCGGTGGCGCGCAGATCAATCGTGGTGGAACAGCCGGCAACCTCACCGATGCGCTTCATCACCGCGGCAGAGATCATGGTATCGACAAAGGCGTTGCACAGATCCATTTTTTCGCCATCCGCGACGCCCGTGGTCACCAGCCAGGTATCCACCCAGCCCAAGCCGCCCTCTTTCGGCTGCAAGGTGTGGCGGAAATCGCCCTTGGTCATGCCATCCGTCGCGGTCAGCAACTGCCGGTACACCTGCGCAAATTCGGTCGCCGCCACCACGGCACCGCTTTGCAGCAGTTGGAACAAAGTCGGATTGTCCTGATAGCGGGTCAGCAGCAGGCCCTTTTGCTGGATCAGCAGCTTTTCAACCCCGGCCATTTCATCATCGGTCAGCACATAGGGGTTGAACGGCTTGCCATCCGGGCGCGGCGCTTCGCGGGTGCCCATTTCGGCGGTGACAAGCAGTGCCGCCAGCGCGATGTTTTCCTCAAACCGCGATGAGGTCGACAACCGCCCCGCCCAAGCCTCATCGAACATGCAGGTCAGGCTTTGGGTCTGATCGGGGGCGACCACGGCGGCGTCATAGGTGATGCCATAGGCCCCCCAGCAGAACGGAAAGCCGAGTTTCGCGCCCGACACCGGATCGGTCAAAACCTTGAACGCCTCGGCAGCGAATTCCGGTAGATAGCCCGCCGTGCCTGCCACCTTGGTGTAATCCACCGCCCGGATCAGGCCTTCGCGGAAGTACAGTTGCGGCCAAAAGCCATCGGCCTGCACCAGATCAAATTCACTCGCGCCACCGACGCGCAGCTTGTTATAGGCCTCGGAATTGCCATCGAAGAAGGATGGCACCAGTTTCACCTGATGCGCCGCCTCAAAAGCGGTGACGACATCGGGCAGCAGATAGGCTTCCCACATCAGCGCCCGCAATTCGGGGGTGGCCGCCCAAGCCGGGCGCACAAAGGGGGCGGAAAGCGTTGCGGCCGCTGCCGAGGACAGAACCGCGCGTCTGGTCATTTTGGTCATGGTGTTCCCTATTGTGTGCGACTCCGTTGTGGAGTTCGTGGTTATTGCGATGGGTTAAGCGATGCCGTCGGCCTCGATGCTGCCCAGAACGGCATCGAACACGTCCAAAGCATGCGACATTTGCGCGTGGCTGCAATCCAGCGGTGGCTTGATCTTGATCAGGTTGCCAAGGCCCGCGTAGCGGCTTTCACCAAACAGCACGCCCTTTTCCACGCCGCGTTTATAGACTTCGGACGCGGCTTTCGGCGCGGCTTCCTTGGTCACGCGATCCTTGACCAATTCGATGGACACAAACAGCCCCGGCCCGCGAATATCGCCGATCAGCGGATGCCGTTCCGACATTTCATGCAGGCGCTGCGTGGCATAGGCCCCCAAAGCGCGCGCCTTGCCGCAGAGATCATCGGCGATGATCGCGTCAATCGTCGCCACCGCGGCGGCCATCGCCACCGGGAACTGCCCGAAGGTCAGCGCATCTTCGCCGGATGAAAAGCCGTTCAGACGATCACTCGCCATGATGCCTGCCAAGGGAAAGCCGCCGCTGATGCCTTTGCCGAAGGTCATAATGTCGGGGGTAACGCCGTAATAATCGGCGGCAAACATCTCGCCAGTGCGGCCAAAGCAGCTTTGAATCTCGTCGAAAATCAGCACGATATTGTGGCGGTCGCAGACATCGCGCAGACCTTGCAGGAAGGCTTTGCCGACGATGATATGGCCGCCGTTGCCCAAGATCGGCTCGATGATCAGCGCCGCCACGCCGCCATCGACGCCCTTGGTGATGGTGTCTTCCAGCAGGCTCAGACACAGCCGGGTCTCAGACTCCAGATCCATGCCGAAGCGCGGGCGATAGCTGTCGGGATGCGGCACCCGCGTGAAGCACTGCGGCTGCAAGGCGTGGAACGGGTTGTTCGGATGCGGCCAGCTTGCCGCCATCGTCGCTAGGGACCGGCCATGATAGCTGTCTTGCATCACGATGACATTGCGCGCGCCGGGCTTGTTCTTGAACGCCAGCTTCAGCGCCATTTCCACCGCAAGGCTGCCATGCAGGCAATAGCCGATGCGGTTCAGATCGCCGGGTGAAATCTCGGCCAGCTTGGCGGTCAGCTTCAAGAGCGGGATGGTGTTGAAGTTGGGCCGGGCATGGGTGATGTCGCGCAGCTGGGCGATAGCGGCCTCGACCACGCGGTCATCATTGGCGCCAAGGCTGTTCGACCAAGCCTGCGAGGTGCAATCGAGATATTCGCGGCCCGCATCATCCCAGACCAAAGAGCCTTTGGCTTTGACCAAGGTGATCTTGGTTTTATCGCCTTCACGCGGGTCATGGATCAGGGCGGTTTTGCCGCGTTCCATCATGGCAATCTGTGCGGTTTGGCTGGTATCCATCGGGGCTGCTCCTTGCATAACTTGCTTTGATTATTCAGCAAGGGCGCTTGACAACAAGGACGATTAGCTGATGAATTAATTCATGGCGCTTATTAATATCCACTTCCGGCATGTGCGGGCGTTCCTGACGGTGGCGCAGGAACGCAGCTATGTGCGCGCGGCTGAGAAGCTGTTTGTGTCGCAACCGGCGCTGTCGCAGACTATCCGGCAGTTTGAGGATACGCTTGGATTTGCGGTGTTTGAACGGACCACCCGCAGCGTCAGTTTGACGCCATTGGGGGCGGCGTTACTGGCTCATGCGGAACGGTTAAATGCGCAGATGGATAGCTTTCATGCCGAAATTGGCACCTTGCAAAAGACCGTCAAGAATGAGCTGCGCGTCGGCTATCTGATTGGCACCGCTTTGGAATTCATCCCCGACATCGTGCGCGAGTTCAAGCAGCGCCACCCGGAATCGGTGCTGGAATTGACTGAATATGATTTCAGCGATCCGACGGCGGGTCTGGCTTCGGGCAAGGTCGATTGCAGCATTGTGCGCCCACCGTTGGGCATTCCCGGCATCACATTTGTCGAACTCTCGCGCGAGCATTGCGTGGTCTGTCTGCCCACTTGGCACCGCCTTGCCGGCCTGACCACCGTGACCTTGAATGACATCCTCGACGAGCCGATCATCGCCGCCCCCGGTCAAAGCATCTGGCGGGATTATTGGATCGCCAGCGCATACCGGGGCAATCACCCGGCCAATGTCGTCTATGAGGCGGCGACGGTTGAATCCGAATTGCACGCGGTGGCGACCGGGCGCGGCATCAGCATCACCGCCGACAGCACCGCCCGGTTTTACGCTCGCCCCGGCGTGATCTTTAAGCAGATCGTCGATATGCCGCATAGCGTCATCGCCATCGGCTACCGTGAAGGCGCCAACCGCCGCGTCCGCGATTTTGTCTCGGTGGTCGAGGCTCTGTTGCGCGGTAAGGCTTGAACCCGCTTAGCCGCCGCCGCCCATCGCCACCGACATGAAGGCGCGGAACACGGCGGCGGTGGCGGTGAGGCCCTGCGATTTGCGCCAAGCCAGCCCCACATCCATGCTGGGGATCGGATCGGCCAGAGCGCGGAGTTCGATCCGCTGGCCCTCCAGAGACCAAGGCCGATACACCATATCGGACAGAATCGTCACCCCCACGCCATTGGCCACCATTGAGCGCACCGCCTCCACCGAACTGGTGGCGAACGTGACCGAAGGCGCAAACCCGGTTTTCGCCCAATAGCGGCTGGCGGTATCCTTCGCCTCATCCACCGTCAGCATGATATAGGGCTGTTCCGACACATCCCGCAAAGTGATCCGCTCTTGCGCCAGAAGCGGATGCTCGGTCGGCAACCACAGCCTGCGCCGCGAACGCAGCAAGGTTTCCTGTTCCAGCCCAGCGGTATTGGCCAGGTTTGAGACCAGCATCACCGCCATATCCAGACTGCCCGTCGCCAGCCCTTCCTCCACCGCCAAGCGCGGCATTTCCATCATCTCAAGCTGAATATCGGGATGGGCGCGGCGAAAGCGGGCGTAGTGGCGCGACATGAAATAGCCCGCGACGGTATAGGTTGTGCCCAGCCGCAACCGCCCGGACACCTGCCGATCCTGCCCCAGCGGCAGACGCTCGGCATCCTCCACAGCCGCAAGGATGTTGCGGGCGTGGTTGAGGAATCGCGCCCCCTCAATCGTCGGCACCACGCCTTGCGCAGAGCGGTCAAACAGCCGCACGCCCAGTTGCGCCTCCAGCCCTTGAACGGCGGTGGTGATCGCCGATTGCGAGATGTTCAACTCCATCGCGGCATGGCTGATCTGGCCGGTTTCCGCCGCCGCCATGAAATAGCGCAACTGTTTCAAGGTCAAAGCCATGGTCGCCTCCCACTGCGTAATACGTATCTGAATTTTAGATAACACACCACAAAAAACGATATTTTACAATATAAGGCGCTCGTCGCAGGCTGATCCACATCAACGCCTTGGGGGGACTATGGCTGTAACCATCAACTGCGACATGGGCGAAAGCTACGGGCTGTATCGGATGGGCGATGATGCCGGAATGATGCCATTCATCGACATTGCCAACGTCGCTTGCGGCTTTCACGCCAGCGATTTTGACCACATGCGCGCCACGGTGCGGCTGGCGAAACAGCATGGCGTCAAGGTGGGCGCGCATCCGTCTTTGCCCGATCTGCAAGGCTTCGGCCGACGTGAGATGAAGATGGGCCGCGAGGAAATGGCCAACTGCATGATCTACCAGATCGGCGCTTTGTGCGGCTTTCTGCGCGCTGAAGGGGTCGAGCTGAACCACATCAAGCCGCACGGCAGCCTGTATGGTATGGCGGCGCGGCAGGAAGATATTGCCCATGCCGTCTGCGATGCCGCCGATGTGTATGGTGTGCCGCTGCTGGGCATGACCGGCACCCTGCACGAAACCATCTACCCCGCCCGCGGCCATGCTTTCATCGCGGAATTCTACGGTGATCTGGAATATCGCCCCGATGGCAGCCTGATCGTCACCCGCGAGCATGATGCCAAAGACCCCGCGTTGATGGCCGCGCGGGTGCGCCGCGCCATGCAGGAAAATCTCGGCACCGCGATAGATGGCAGCGACATTCCGGTGCGCTGCGATACCGTGTGCATCCATTCTGATACGCCGAATGCCATCGACATCGCCCGCGCCGTACGCGCCATTCTTTCTTAAGGAGCCTTTCATGCCCGTCATCCAATCCCCGCTTCCCGGCACCTTCTACCGCTCATCCTCCCCAGAAACCCCGCCGTTCAAGCAAGATGGCGATGCGGTGGCGGTGGGCGATGTGATCGGGCTGATCGAAGTGATGAAAAGCTTTCACGAGGTGAAATCCGAAGTCGCGGGCAGCGCGATTACCTTCGTGACCGATAACGAAGAACCTGTGATGGCGGGCGCGGTTCTGGCGGAATTGTCCTGATGCTGAAGAAGCTGCTGATTGCCAACCGGGGCGAAATTGCGGTGCGGATCATCCGCGCGGCGAAGGATCTCGGGATTGCCACCGTGGCGGTGTATTCCGACGCCGACGCCACCGCTTTGCATGTGCAACTGGCGGATGAGGCGGTGAACATCGGCCCGCCTGCAGCGAAGAAAAGCTATCTGAACGTGGCGGCGATCCTGAAAGCGGCGGCGGATACGGGGTGCGATTCCGTGCATCCGGGCTATGGCTTTCTGGCGGAGAACGCGGGCTTTTCCGATGCGGTGACGGCGGCGGGGCTGGTGTTTGTCGGGCCCTCCGGCGATGCGATCCGGCTGATGGGGGATAAGGTGGCTGCGCGCGGGGCGGCTCATGCGGCGGGGGTGCCGATTGTGCCCGGATCGCTCGGGCGGGTCGATGGCATTGACGCCGCGCGGCATATCCTGATCGACACCGGCTTTCCGGTGATGATCAAGGCCGCAGCGGGCGGCGGTGGCCGGGGCATTCGCATCGCGCAGGACTTGGCTGAGTTTGAACAGGCCTTCCCGCAAGCTCAGGCCGAGGCTTTGGCCGCCTTTGGCGACGGCGGCCTCTATATGGAAAAGGTCATCACCAAAGCGCGCCATATCGAAGTGCAGGTGCTGGCCGATGGCAATGATGCGATCCATTGCTTTGAACGTGAATGTAGCCTGCAACGTCGCCGCCAGAAGGTGTGGGAGGAGGCGCCGTCACTGGCACTTTCCCCGCATCTGCGCGATGAGTTGTGCAGCAGCGCCGTCCGCCTTGCGCTTGCCGTCGGCTATTCCGGTGCGGGCACGGTGGAATATCTTTACGACGAAGACGCTGACCGTTTCTATTTCATCGAGATGAACACAAGGATTCAGGTCGAACATCCGGTAACGGAGATGATCACCGGGCTTGATCTGGTTGCCGAAATGCTGCGCATCGCGGGCGGTGAGCCTTTACGGTTGGCCCAATCAGACGTGACGGTCAAAGGCCATGCCATCGAAGTGCGCCTGAACGCCGAAGACCCCGCCCGCGATTTTGCGCCGTTCCCCGGCACGGTCGAGTCCCTGCGCATTCCCGGCGGCCCCGGCGTGCGCTTCGATTCGATGCTGTATCCCGGTTACACGGTGCCGCCGTTCTACGACTCGCTTCTGGCAAAGCTGATCGTCCATGCCGAAACCCGCGAGGCCGCGATCACCCGCATGGCCCGCGCGCTGTCGGAATTGCAGATCGACGGGCTGAAAACCACCAAACCGCTGTTTGCAGCGTTGGCCGCAGACCCTTCCGTGCAAGCAGGCGATTTTCACACCCGCTGGCTGGAGGGTTGGCTGGAACACCACGCCGCCCGCCTGACCCCCAACATTGAACCGTAGGAGAAGCCCATGTCGATCCGTTTCAGCTTTGGTGGTGACGAACATATCTTCGCGGAAGTCTCGGAAGAAATGTCGCTGGAGGCCTTCTTCACCAGCCTGTCGATGACCAATGCGGTCAAGCAGGCGGGTATCCGCGGCGTGACCGAAATTTGCCCGGCCAATGCCAGCTTTCAGGTAAAATACGATCCCGACCAGATCAAGCCCGGCGATCTTTTGCGCGAGTTGCAGTCGATGGAGGGGGCGGCGTCAAAGTCTGACGCGACGCTGAAAACCCGCATCATGGAAATCCCGGTCTATTACCAAGACCCGTGGACGCATGAAACGCTGATGCGGTTTCGCGAGCGTCACCAAGACCCCAAAGCCACCGATCTGGAATATGCGGCGGCGGTGAACGGCCTCGGCAGCGTTGAGGATTTCGTGCAGGCGCATTCCAGCCAGCCATGGTTTGTATCCATGGTGGGCTTCGTCGCCGGGCTGCCGTTCCTGTATCAGATGGTCGAGCGCAAACGGCAGTTGCAGGTGCCGAAATACCTGCGCCCGCGCACCGACACGCCGAAGCTGACCATCGGTCATGGCGGCTGTTTCAGCTGCATCTATTCGGTGCGCGGCGCGGGTGGCTATCAGATGTTCGGCGTCACGCCGATGCCGATTTATGATCCGAACCAGCAGGTGAGCTACCTGCGCGATGAGATGTGCCTGTTCCGCCCCGGCGATATCGTGAAGTGGAAACCGATCAGCCGCGATCAGTATGACGCGGATATCGAGGCGGTGAACGCCAATAAATTCCTGCCCACCATCCGCGAGGCCAGCTTTAGCCTCAGTGATTTCAACAAAGACATCAACGGCACCAATGCCAAGCTGATGGAGGTGCTTCATGGCCGTTAATATCCTCACCCCCGGCCTGTCGACCACCGTGCAAGACCTTGGCCGCCCCGGATATTATCATCTCGGCATCCCGCTTTCGGGGGGGATGGACCGCTTCGCCCTGCGCGCCGCCAATATGCTGGTCGGCAACGACGAAGGCGCCGCCGTGCTGGAAGCGGTGTTCATGGGGCCGGAGATTGAGTTCACCCAAGCCGCCACCGTGGCGGTGACGGGCGGTGAACTTCCGCCCAAAGTCAATGGCGACGACCGCCCGACGTGGGAGGCTTTTCAGGTCAAGGCGGGCGACAAACTGTCGTTCGGTTTCCTGAAATCCGGCGCGCGGGCGTATATTGCGATTTCGGGCGGCATTGATGTGCCGGTGAAACTCGGCTCGCGCTCCACCTATACCTTGGGCGCTTTGGGCGGGCATGAGGGCCGGGCGTTGAAGGCGGGCGATAGCTTGCCTTTGGGGCCGGGTGGTGCGGGCAAAGGCTCCATCCCCGCCAATCTGCGCCGCGGTCCCGGCAATCCGGCTGAATTGCGGATGCTGCCGGGGCTCTACTGGCATCGCATCACCGCCGCCGCAGGCAAGCAGTTCTTCGCCGATACCTGGAAAGTCGCCCCCGAGGCCGACCGCATCGGCTACCGCTTCAAGGGCGGCCGTCCGCTCCAGTTCGTGCCGCGACAGCAGCCGTTCGGCCCCGGGTCCGACCCGTCCAACCTTGTCGACCCCGGCCATCCGGATGGCCCCGCCGAACAGGAGAAGTTTTTCGGTCAGGGTGGTCTTGCCTGCATCGGGATGGCTGATAATGCCGAAGGTGCGGCGGCGTTCGACCTCCGACTGATGCCGGCGATTCACGAGCGATAGGTCATGGATCATCGTCATGAAGAAATCCCCACGGGTAGGACCGGTTGTTCCAGAAGGAAAAAGACCGGGAGAAGAACGG
>CAYLYV010000071.1:0-23418 GCA_964387655.1 uncultured Cypionkella sp.
TCTCGCCGCAACCGTCTTGTTCTGGCTTTGACGATCAATGAGTCTGGACCCTAGTCAGAGAAAAAAATCATCGGCCAACCAGTAGCCAGGCACAATTGAGCCATCAACGACCGCGAGTTGAAATTCCGCCGCTGTATCACTGTCTGTATTGCCGAGGATCCAGGTGTCCGTACCGGTGCCAGCCACCGCCATCAAAAATCCCCTCGCCGGGGTACCAGTAGTTGCATCCGTCCATCTAAACGCTTGGTTTCCAGCGATAGTTGCATCTGCATCTATTTCCGAAAGATCAATGCTGTCGAGATCGAATTCAAAGCCGCCAATTACATCGCGCGTCATTCCGTTTGACTCACTCGTTGAATTGAATTCAAAGACATCACTGCCATTGCCACCATAAAGCTTGTCTAGCCCAAGCCCGCCGGAGAGAAGGTCATTGCCGTCTTCGCCGTAAAGCAGATCATTTCCAGAATCGCCATAAAGTCTGTCATTGCCTGTGTAACCGTAGAGTCGATCATTGCCGTTTCCGCCAAACATCGTATCGTTGCCCGTCCAGCCGTCTAGGTAATCAGCACCATCCTCGCCGAACATGAAATCGTTTTCGGTGCCGCCATCCAGCGAGTCGTTGCCTGTCCAGCCATACAAGGTGTCGGCACCTGCTCCGCCAAAAAACCAGTCATCGCCACCAGAGCTAGTGGATGCATGTCCAAAATCATCTATGAGATCGTTGCCGCCGCCGCCGTATATGGTGTCGTTACCTGCGCCGGGATGAATGATGTCAGCCAAGCTGGTGCCGAATATTCTGTTACCAATGCCATTGCCATCGATATGGGCCATGATATGTGTACTCCAAAAGGGAAGGGTGAGCAGATTAGTTCGCTTCGATGGAGCCAACATGTGGTGCCAGCCAAAGTAATGCAAAGTCAGTGGTTTGTTATTGGATAACAATCCATCAACTTCATGGTTTATAATGATAATTTAAACGCAAGGCGAATTTGGCCCCAATGTTCGGCTGCGGCCCGCCCTGCGCGGCCTCGCGCCTAAGCCGCTCGTTGTCCCGCGCTGTAGGACCTGTCGATTCAGCGTGGTTGGATTCAAAAACAGAACAATTTACATGAAAAGCATCCGGCCTTTGTCCAAGATCGCTGTGGAGCTACTTCGGGACTAGATTGTAAAGGAACGCCATCGTGTTGGATGCTGATGGGCCACAAAAGCTAAAGCGCTCGCTGACCCTCTGGCTCGCCGTACTTTATGGGCTTGGCGTGACAATTGGCGCGGGCATCTATGTGCTGGTCGGGATCGCTGCGGGGCGAAGCGGCATGCACGCACCGCTTGCCTTCGTTCTGGCCGCACTGGTCATGTTGTTCAGCGCCGCATCTTTCGCGGAACTCGGCACGCGCATGCCCGTCAGTGCCAGCGAGGCCGCTTATGTCGAAAAGGCTTTCAACCGGCCGTGGCTAAGCCTGACCATGGGTTTGTTGGTTGTAGTGACAGCGACAATCTCGGCGGCGACGATCAGTGTCGGACGCGCAGGCTATCTTGGCGTGTTTATCGATCTGCCGGCGCGCTGGATCATAACGTTTGTCGTGGTATCTATGGGGCTGGTGGCTTGTCTCTCGACGCGCCAATCCGTCACCCTGGCGGGCATCATGACCTTGGTCGAACTTGGCGGGCTTGTGCTGATCATCATCGCCGGCGTCGGAGCGGGGAGTGGTGTCCTGACTCGCCTGCCAGAGATATGGCCTGCGTCGGGCGAGATCGGGGCATGGGTTGGGCTATCAGGAACGACGCTGATTGCAGTGTTTGCATTCATCGGCTTCGAGCATCTGGTCAATGTCGCCGAAGAGATGAAGAACCCATCGCACACTCTGCCTTGGGCGCTTTTTCTGACACTTGGCTTGACCGCTCTGATTTACGCGCTGGTGGTTTGGGTGGCCGTCGTTGCGGTGCCGCCGGACGAACTTGCCAGATCCAGCGCCCCATTGACGCTGGTGTTCGAGCGGCTGACCGGCAGGGATATATTTTTCCATCAGCCTAGCCCCGCCACTTCCAGCAACAGGCGAAAATCAGTCTCGGCTGCCGGTCACCTCGATGGCCCTGATCTCCAGCGTGTCGGCATCGATCCCAAGGTGCACCTTGCGCCATTGCCGAGGCTTCGGTGGCCCGTGTTTCTTGGCGAACCACTCGCCTTCGCCCTCCGCCTTGATCCCGGTGCTGTCAATCAGCAGGTGCAGCGCGTCCGTGCTGGGCCGATAGGGTATGGCGACGTTCGGACCTTTCTGTCGGCGCGACAACGTGCTGAAGTCCGGCACCGTCAATCAAGCCCGGCTAGCTCAAGCAGGCTTGCCACCAGCCCCGTCGTCTGCCGCAATGGCAACCCGAACAGCGCCTTCAATGTCGGGCACGCTTGGATAGCAGCGTCGGTGAAGGTGGCAGAGGGGGCCCGCTTTCCGCTGGGCTCAGCCAGCCAGACCGTCTCTGGGTCAAACCAGATCAGCAGCGAGCCTCGCTGCTTCAGGGCGGCGTTGTAAGAGCGCCAGTTTGTCGTGCGGTAGGTCGGAGGTGGAGGTTCGCCCATGGCCCTGCGACTAACACCATGGAGCCACATGGGGAATCCCTCGCGATTCGTGCAACAGGGCCCGTGCAACGCTAGAATGTCAAAGGCTTGGAGCCAGAACCGGAAAACTACTGGGTCAGTCCACGCGAATCTTGTTGCCCAATCGAGGCGGCGTGTGTTTGAGGTGGAACTAAACACTCTCATACTGACGTTCAGCTCCCATCTCAGGCGTCACTATTCTATAGAAAACAGATTAGTAATAATATCTTAAGTTCTTTCTTATTGCTTAGTCCCCTCCGAAACCCAACTTTTTGCATTCGTTGAGGAGGATTGTTTGTATGCAATTTGGTGGCCCCTGCACCCCAATCGCCGGCGGGCGAATATTTGAGATATCCGCCAATTTCTTTGGTACGGTCGACATAGGCGCTTCCGGCCCATTGCAGCCTTTCGTGCATGTTGCATGCTGTAAATCTGCATTTCCCGAAGCCGACTCTCGTCGTCCCTGCAGCGAGGTTTGGGCGGCCTGATCTAGGTACTATTGGTCGATAGGCAGATTTTAACCGGATATTGATCGGTTGCTCCAGCGCGGAACCCATCTTATAGCGGTGCATGCTGATAATAAGTTGCGCAGATCGTAAGCCTTTCGGCGACCTACTGGCTTGTTGATTGAACAATCTGAGGGCCAAGCCTGATCACCTTTTCCGTCCGAAAGGCTGCGCGATAGTCTGTGATTTGCTCCAATATCGACATTCGGACCTCGATCTCTCTGCCAAACTTCGGGCTGCGCTTGACTGACGACGACCATGACCTACTCGTGGATCCCGAGTTAGGCTCAGAGGCGTGTTTGGGGATCTGCCCTAGGACACTCCGGCGCGCAGCAGCATACCGAACAGATCGCGCGGATCATCGGGATCGGCGAGCAGATCAAGCTTGATGAAATGAGGGTGTTCGGCCAGCAAGCGCTGCACATAGCGCAGGGCGCTGAAATCCTCGGTGGCGAAGCCCACGCTGTCAAAAAGCGTGATCTCGTCGGCGTGTGTCCGGCCGGGAGCTGCCCCTATCAGCACCCGCCAGAATTCCGTCACCGGGTGATCCTGCGGAAGCTGTTGTATTTCACCCTCGATCCGGGTCTGTGGCGGGTACTCAACGAAGATGCTGGATCTTTGAAGGATGTCGCGGTGCAACTCGGTCTTGCCGGGACAATCCCCGCCAACAGCATTGATGTGAACGCCCGCGCCCACCATGTTGTCGGTCAAGACGGTGGCATTGGTCTTGTCTGCCGTGACGGTGGTGATGATCTGCGCGCCCATGACCGCCTCGTCCGCCGTGCGGCACTGTGAAATCCTTACGCCCCACCTTGCCAGGTTGTCGGCGCAACGCCGGGTTGCGGCGGGGTCGATATCGTACAGGCGGATCTCGTCGATACCGCAGATGGTCTTGAAGGCCAGCGCCTGAAACTCGGATTGGGCCCCATTTCCGATCAGCGCCATGACCTTTGCTCCCGTCGGCATCAGATGTCGAGCAACCAGCGCCGAGGTTGCGGCGGTGCGCAAGGCCGTCAGGATAGTCATCTCGGTCAAAAGCACAGGGTATCCCGTGGCAACATCCGAAAGAACTCCAAAAGCTGTCACCGTCTGCCGCCCGTCCAGGGTATTTTTTGGGTGCCCGTTCACATATTTGAAGCCATAGGCAAGACCATCGGATGTGGGCATGAGTTCGATCACGCCGTCTTTCGAATGGGTCGCGACGCGCGGGGTTTTGTCAAACAGCGGCCAACGGCGGAAATCTTCGGCGATTACCTCGGAAAGTTCGGTGATAAACCGAGCCACGCCCACGTCACGGATCAGGTTCATCATGTCGGCGACACTGACGAATGGCACTGTGTTGAGCGCCGGGATGATATCAAGCATGATCGTTCCTCTGGTAATATCTGGCCGCGTCACAGCTTGACCAGCCTCTTGCGCGCCAGCAGGCCCTGAGGGCGAAACAGTAACACTGCAATCACCAGCAGAATGGCGAAGGCATCACGGTAGGGCAGCAAATTTTCAGGGAGGTAAGCTTGAAGCAGTACTTCGATGAAGCCTAAAAGGAAGCCGCCCGCCACGGCACCAGACAGGCTGCCCAGTCCACCAATGATTGCGGCGATAAAGGCCTTCAGCACCGGCAGCGCGCCCATCAGCGGATCAACACTGCCGCGTTGCGCCACCCATAGCGCGCCAGCGACGCCAGCCAGCAGGCCCGAAATTGCAAAGGCTGTGGCAACGACGGCATTCGCCCGCAGCCCCATAAGGCGCAACACGGCGAAATCTTCGGATGCTGCCCGCATCGCACGACCCGCAACAGTGCGGTGCAAGAACAGGTTCAGACCAACCAGCATCGACAGAGTGACCAGGATGGAAATGGTCTGAATTACGCCCAGATGCAGCGGCCCAATGGTGATGACCCCCGAAAGCGCGGCGGGCATCGCCACTGGTAGCGGGCGAGCCGAGACGAAGTTCTGGAACAAGACCCGCAGAATGGCGCTGACGGCAAAGCTGGTCAGCAACAGCGTGGTGCCCGACGCCCCCCGCACCGGACGAAAGGCGATCCGTTCCATTGCCACGGCCAGCGCGACGCCACAGACCAGCCCGACAGCAATGGCCAAGGGAAAGGGCATACCCCAGGCCAGTGAAAAGCAGATTGCATAGCCGGTTACCGTCATCAATTCGCCATGGGCAAAGTTGATAAGCCCGATGATCGAAAATACGACGGCCAGCCCCAAGGCAAGCAGCGCATAGGTTCCGCCAAGGCTTAGCGCATTGAGGATCTGCTGGAGGAAGACATCCATTTCCGGCTCCTATATGTTACGCGCCAAGATAGGCGTTCTGGATTTCGGGAGAGGCGCGCAGTTCCGCGGCGCTACCGGTCAGTTCGATCAGACCGTTGACCATGACATAACCTCGATCTGCGATGTCCAGTGATTGGGCCACGTTCTGTTCGACCAACAAGATGGTCAGACCGCGCGCCCGCAAAGACGAGATCAGGTCGAAAATGCGATCCACCACTTGTGGTGCAAGGCCGAGCGATGGCTCGTCAAGCAGCAACAGATCGGGCGAAGACATCAAAGCCCGCGCGATGGCCAGCATTTGCTGTTCGCCGCCTGAAAGCGAGCCAGCCTTTTGGTGCAATCGCTCTGCCAGGATCGGGAACAGATCAAGCATCTGCGCCTTCACCTCGGCGAGTGAGCCACGTGCTGCGTGCTTTGCGCCGCCCAGCATCAGGTTTTCCGCAACGGTAAGTGTCGCGAAGACGCGGCGGCCCTCGGGAACAAGGGTCATGCCCCGACGGACGATGAATTCCGGTGGCAGGCTACCAATCTCGGCCCCCTCAAAAGTAATCTTGCGCGCCTTTCGGGGGGAAAGCCCGACAAGCGCATTGAGGGTCGAGCTTTTGCCAGCGCCATTGGCACCCAGCAGAGTGACAATCTCACCGCGCTGAACGCTCAAATCGACACCGCGCACGGCCTCTACCGCGCCATAGCTGACGGTCAAACCTTCGATGGAAAGCAATGTGTCGGTGCGCTGGGGCGTGGTCATGTTTGCATCCTGGGTGGCTGGATCGGGCCCGCGGTTGCGGGCCCATAGGAAGGGTGGCTTGGTTCAGGGTGCGGGAATGTCAGCCGGGTCCGGCTGGCCCTGCTTGACAAGTTCGCGCTCGCCCGCCGTGATGCGGACCAGCGAGACCGAGCGCAGCGGCATGCCACTGGTGCCCTTGAAGGTGATCGGCCCCGTGACGCCCGGCACATTTTCCAGATTGGCCAACGCGTCGCGGATGGCCACAGGATCCAGGCTGTCGGCGGCGGTGACGGCCGCTTCGATCAGGATGCCGAGATCATAGCCATTGGCGATGTAGATGGTGTCGGGCGCCTTGCCAGTCTTTTCCTGATATTTGGCGTTGAAGACTTCCAGAGGGCTGCCGGGCGTCGCGTAGCCAGCGGTTGAAAAGATTACACCCTCAACCAGTTCGCCAAGGCCAAAGGTTGTCGGGCTGTCGATCCCATCCGAGCCAAGGATAGGTGTCGTCACCCCTGCGCCACGCAACTGGCGAACAAATGCGGGGAAGTCCGGCTCATAGGCCGAGGTCATGATGACATCGGGGCGCGGGTCCATCGCTGCAATTTTGGTGACCTCGGCGCCGAAATCCTGTTGCCCCATAGAGAAGGTGCCCTCACCGATGAGCGTTCCTCCTTTGGCAGTAAAGACCTGCGCAAAATATTGCGGCAGTTTCAGTGTATAAGCGGTATCGGGCGAGGTCAGGATGTAGGTCGTTTTGTAACCGGCTTCTATGGCCTGGCTGGCCAACATGGTCGCTTGCACGTTGTCTGCCGGGTAGTTCGAGAACATGTAGTCGCCTACCGCCAGCGGCAAGGTTGGCGTGGTGGCACAGAAGGAAATCGCGGGAATTCCAGCTGCCTGCGTGATCATGCCCGCCGCGATAGACGGATCCGCGTCGCAGGGCGTGATGATCAGACGCGCATCGGCGTCAACCAGTTCTTGCGCAACCATCGCAGTTTGCGCCGAGTCCGAGCGGGTATCCTTCACGATCAGCTTGACCGGGTATTTGCCCGCAATCCCGCCTGCCGCGTTGATCTCGTCGATTTTCATCTGAAATCCGGCTAGGTTCGGCTGGTCATAAGGTGCAAGACCGCCGGTTTGCGCAGTCGCCAGACCGATTACCAGATCCTCGGCCATGGCCGCTGTGGTCAGGGCAGGTGTTGACAGGGCGGCAAGCAGAACTGCAGTGCTGGCCATCAAGGTTTTCATCACGTCATCTCCTCCGTTGTTGGTTTTCGGGAAAGCGGGGCATGTTCACGCTGCTACGGCGCGGCGTTTGCCGATATAGGCCTCAATCACCGCAGGATTGCCGCGGATATCTTCGGGCGTGCCTTCAGCGATCATCTGGCCCTTGTTCAGCACCACGATATGGTCGCACAGCCGCATGATCAGCTTGAGGTCATGTTCCACCACCAACAGACCAAGCTGGTGCTCGGAGCGTATGCGCTGAAGCACGGTGATCAGCATGTCGGTTTCCGTGGGGTTCATCCCTGCTGCTGGTTCGTCCAGCAGCAGGAAGGCCGGGCGCAGCGCCAATGCGCGGGCGATTTCAAGCCGCCGTTGTGCCCCATAGGGCAACGACGCGGCGGGCCGTGCGGCCAGATCCTGCATCCCGACGATCGTCAGGGCGGCCATGGCAGCGACACGGCTGTCTTCACCCGGGCGGCTCACGGCATCTGCGGCGACTGTCACGTTTTCCAACACGGTCAGGTTGCGAAACAGCCGGATGTTCTGAAACGTCCGCCCTAGCCCGGCAGCAGGAACATCGTGGACGGCCATGGCCGCCGTGTCTTGTCCATTGATTAGCACCTGTCCGGAACTGGGCGGCACCACACCCGAAATTGCGTTGATCAGGGTGGACTTACCCGCACCGTTGGGACCGATTAGCCCGGTGACTATACCGGGGCGCACTGAAAAGGTTACATCCTCCAGTGCCACCAGACCTGCGAACCGGCGCCCAACTTTCTTGACCTGCAAGGAGGTGTCACCTTTGCGCATAGTGCTGGCAGACGTTGCAGGCGTTGGCGCAGCGGCAACCGGCGCTTCAGGGAGCAACCGCTCGTCCATCTCGCGGACACCGAACAAACCATCACGCAGGCGATACATCACCACCAGAATCACCAGACCGACACCGATATCGGTCAGTCCGAAGACTTCTGGCAATTCCAAGCCAAAAACGGTTGCCCCACCTTCAAGGCGACGCAGAAGGTCAACCATCAGCACGATCACCGCAGTCCCCCCTACTGCCCCCGACACGGTGGAGATGCCCCCAAGGATCAGCATCGACATCAGCAGGAAGGTCAGGTTGAAGTAGAAATCCTTGGGCGAGAACGCGCCGAGGAAATGAGCCAGCAGCACACCCGAGGCCCCCGCCACGATTGCGCTCAGCACAAAGGCGACAAATCTTTGGCGCACGACATTGACACCCATGGCGGTCGCGGCAATTTCGTCCTCACGCGCCGCACGCATGGCCAACCCACTGCGAGATGACCGGTAAAGGCGTGCGATGACCACGGCCAGCAAGGCGACCGGCAGCGCGGTCAGCGCACTGACGCCACGCGGCACGCCGTAGAAGGTTTGACTGCCACGCGTGATATCGGTCGAGGCGATCAGCGTTACATGCACGATGACCAGCAGGCCCAGCGTGGCGATCGTCGCCGCCGCCCCGCCAAGCCGTGAAATCGGTAGACCGAACAGAACGGCCAGCACGGCAACCACCAACAGCGCGACGATCATCCCGACGGCCAATGGCTGTCCCGCCCAGACAGCAATCCATTGCGGAAGATTGGGCAGACTGGTGGACAGGATCGAAGGGTTGATCGTCAGCAAGGCCGAAGTATAGGCGCCCACAGCCATGAAACCCGCATGGCCGAAGGAAATGATGCCGGAATTGCCGCTGTAGATCTGGTTGCCGATGACAGCCACCACATAGATCAGAAACAATGTGACCAGTCGCGCCATCGACGGTGGCAACACCGTTTCCGCCAGCAACGCCGCCAGAACAAGTGGCAGGCCGAGGATCAGTACACCCTTCCAGGCCTGCAGTCCGAATCGTGGCATTCTTGGTCCCCCCTCGTCTGACGCATTGTGCTTTGCGTCAACACAACAAGGATGGGGGAATCATTGGTTGTTTGTCAATAACATTTCATAATCATCAGTAATGTTGACTTTTGTAATGAATGTTCCATAGATTGACCGTACAGAAACTGGTCAGCGCAAGGGCAATCAGCAAATGGCAATCCGGGATCGGCTCACCGATGGCAGCGTGGCGCTGACGCAATCAGACTTGAAGGTCGCACGCACATTGCTGGCAGATTACCCAGCTGCCGGGCTGAATACCGTCGCCCAACTTGCGGCAGTTGCGGGCGTCTCCGGGCCAACTGTTGTGCGATTCGTGGCACGGCTTGGATTTGACGGATTCTCGGAGTTCCAGAAAACCTTGCTGACCGAGGTCCAAGAGCGAATGAGCTCTCCCCTTGCAATGATCAACGCCGGCAAGGGGGCCGTGCCGCAAGAGCGGGTCTATCAGGAGGTGATTTTCGCAGCGATCAAGATGCTCGAATCCACGGCGACCATGGTGCCGGCCGCAGATTTCGATGCAGCGGTTGATTTGATCTCTGACCCGTCAGCTCGGCTGCATTTCATTGGCGGCCGATTCTCAGGCTATCTGGCCGGGATGCTTTGGTCGCACATGCGGCACCTGCGCCCCGATTGCCACCGCATTACAGGGGCCATGTCGGATCAGGTTGACTCGCTGGTCGATATCGGGCGCCGGGATGTGATCGTCGCCTTCGATTATCGCCGCTACCAGATGGATACCATCCGCATCGTCAACGCAGCCGCCAATCAGGGCGCGCGGGTCGTCCTGTTCACTGACCCTTGGGCCTCGCCCATCGCAGCCCGCGCCAAGGTCATCCTGACCGCCCCGGTCGAGGGGCCATCGCCGTTTGACACGATGCTCCCCGCCATGGCCCAGATCGAAGCACTGATTGCGGCCGTGACGGCTAGAATTGCGCCGATTTCGCGCGCGCGCATCGAACAAATCGAAGCACTGCGCCGCACCTCTGGCATCACCGAGGATCCCTTGGATCCGGCAACGGACATGGCGCCGGCACGCGCCGAGAAGAACAGGAGAAAAACATGAACGACACATTTTCCATTGAGTTTGGCGGTGAAACGATCCGCCGCAACAGCGACTACCGGAAGGGCCAGACCTCGCTTTTGCTGGTCGATATGCAGCGCATTTGGGCCGAACCAATGCTGGACCCAACCCATCCGATGCCCGCTGACAGCTATTTCATGAAGCGCGTGCATGATAGCGTAATCCCCAATCAGGTTCGCCTTCTCAACGCGTTCCGCAACGCAGGCGAGAACGTGCTGCACACGATCATCGAGAGCCTGACTGCGGATGGCCGGGACCGATCGCTGGATCACAAACTGTCAGACATGCATGTGCCGAAAGGCGCGCCCGAAGGCGCAATCATCGCTCCGCTGACGCCCACTGCGAATGAGCCGGTATTGCCCAAAACCTCGTCCGGGCTCTTCAATTCGACCAATGCGGATTATGTGCTGCGTAACCTGAATACCCGTTTTCTGATCATCGCCGGTATCGTGACTGACCAATGTGTTGACATGGCAGTGCGCGACGCGGCTGACCGCGGCTATCTGGTGACCTTAGTTGAAGACGCCTGCGCCACCTATACTCCCGAACGTCATGCCGCAGCCCTGCGCGCCTATGGCGGCTATTGCTGGATCACCGACACCGACACCGTGGCGTCGCGTCTTGCAAACCTTGGCGCATGAGGAGGCCATGAGCATGTCCGAAGACCTCGTGACCTTTGTCACCACCGATATCGCGGCGATCACGCGCGGGCGCTCTGTTGCCGCATCGGATCTGCCCGGCGCGCTGGACAAGGGTGTGGGATGGGTGCCTGCCAACCTGTCCCTTACACCGTTTGACGAAATCGCCAGCCCGAATCCCTTCGGCTCGAGCGGTGATCTGCGCCTGATGCCCGATCCCGCCGCTGGTGTGCGGGTTGAAGGCTTGGGCGGGCGCACGCCCCTGCATTTCCACCACTCCGACATCACCAATCTGGACGGCACCCCATGGGAAGGCTGTGTGCGCTCCATGCTGAAGGCGGCCGTCATGGATCTGGAAGGGCTGGGTTTGCGGGTGGTTTCGGCCTTCGAGCAAGAGTTTCAGATTCTTGGCGCAACCTGGCCCGCTGCTCCGGCATTTGCGCTGTCCGCGCAGCGTCGCGCCGACCCGTTCGGGCCTGCCTTGGTGGCGGCACTGCGACAGGCGGGTTGCGCGCCGGAATGTTTCCTGCCCGAATATGGCCGCGACCAGTTTGAAATCGTCTGCGGTCCCAGCGATGCCCTGACCGCTGCCGACCGGGCCGTGACCATCCGCGAAATCACCCGCGAGCTTGCCTCCACGATGGGCTGGAAAGCAAGCTTCAGCCCCAAGACCGATCCCGACAGCGTGGGTAATGGGGTGCATATCCATCTCTCCTTTACCGATTTGCAGGGGCGGCCCGTCACCTTCGACGCCAGCCGTCCCGGTCGGCTGTCGGAGCGGGCGGGTGCATTTGCCGCCGGGGTGATCCGCCACCTTCCGGCGTTGACCGCACTTGCCGCACCAACCGTCGTCTCCTATCTGCGCCTGCGCCCGCATTTCTGGTCGGCCGCCTGGACAACGCTGGGCGAAAAGGATCGCGAAGCAACCTTGCGGATCTGTCCGACATCCGAACGCCCCGGCTATGATCCGTCGCGGGCCTTCAATATGGAATTTCGCGCGGCAGATGCCACCGGCAGCCCGCACCTTGCACTGGCCATGCTGATCCGCGCCGGGATCGAGGGGCTGCGCGCCAATCTGCCGCAGCCGCCGATCGTGCGTGGCGATCCAGAAGCCATGTCCGAGGAAGACCGCGCGCACCTTGGCATCCGCCGATTGCCCGGTAGCTTGCCCGAGGCACTGGCTGCACTGGAGGCCGATCCCGTGGTGTGCAGTTGGGTGACCCCCACCTTCCTCGAATGCTACCTTGGCATGAAGCACAAAGAGATGGAGATTGTGGCCGATCTGGATGACGCCTCAATCTGCCGTCGCTATGCGGAGGTTTATTGATGAGCGCCCTGCTGCCCGATCCGGCAGAGTTGCTGGACCTTGACGAGCCACCGCCTTACGGGGTCATCAATCCTGACGGCATCTCGCCCGTGTTGCTGCTGTGCGAGCACGCCTTGCCACGCATGCCGCGCCGCCTGTCCCATCTTGGGCTGCCCCGTAACGAACGGTTGCGCCACATTGGCTGGGATATTGGCGCGCTGGCCTTGGCGCGGCATCTGTCAGACCGGCTGGATGCGCCGCTGTTTCATACCAGCTATTCCCGGCTTGTTGTGGATTGCAACCGCCCCCTCGACAACGCATCGCTGATGCCCGAAACTGCCGAGACGACGCCGATTCCGGGCAATCGCGTGCTGGGTGCTGCTGATCGCGCGGCCCGGATCGACACGCTGTTTCGCCCCTTCCATGCCGCAGTAGCGCGGCGGTTGGATCTGAGGGCAGCGCAGGGCAAGCCAACGTTCGTGATCGGAGTGCACAGCTACACACCGATATTCAAGGGCGAGGCGCGGCCGTGGCACGCTGGCATTCTTTATGCCGGTGCCACTGGTTTTGCCCACCGACTGCTGGACGCGATGGCTGAACCGGGCCTTACGCTGGGCGATAATCAGCCCTACCGCATCGACGCCGATGACTACACCGTGCCGGTTCATGGGGACGCGCGTGGCTTTCCTTCGGTTCTGATTGAAGTACGCCATGACCTGATCGCCACCCACGCAGGCGTGCGCGATTGGGGCGACCGGTTGACACGCTGCTTGACGCACACCATCGCAGGCTGCGCATGACAAACGGTTATGCCCGCGACACTGATCTGATCGCTGGGGTGCAAAAGCTGCGGTTCTTTCCGCAATCAGTTGTCGGCGGTCATGGAGCCATTCTGCGCAGCGATGATGGGCGCGCCTTGATTGACCTGTCTGCCGGTTGGGGTGCGGCAAGTCTGGGCTATGGGCATCCGTCGGTGGCGGCTGCGGTCTGTGCCGCGATCACCGATCCGGCGGGGGCAAGCATTCTGTCATCCGCCAGCGCTCCAGCCACGGCGCTGGCTGAACGGCTGATTGCCCTGTTTCCAAGCGATCAGCCCCAGAAAGTCTGGTTCGGCCATTCCGGCTCTGATGCGAACGAGACGGCGGTGCGTGCCGCGCGCAAGGCTACCGGGCGGCAGGGCATCATCAGCTTTGCCGGCGCTTATCACGGCTGCACCCTTGGCACGATCGCAGTTTCCGGCCATGCCGCTCTTGGCGGAGACAAGGCGCAAGGCTTGATCCAGCTGCCGTTTCCGGCGGCGGGGGATACCGACGGGACCACGGCCGCCGAGGTGCTTGCGCTCTTGGAACGCCGTCTGGCCGAAGCAGGGCCAAATGCTGTTGCCGCCTGCCTGTTTGAACCGATCCAGTCAGATGGCGGGCTGATCCTACCGCCAGCGGGTTTTCTGGCCGGGTTGGATGCGCTTTGCCGCCGCCACGGCATCCTGACGATCTGTGACGAGGTGAAGGTTGGCCTGGGCCGAACTGGCAAGATGCACGCCTTCGAACATGAGGGCTTTCGCCCCGACATCCTTGTTCTGGGCAAAGGTCTGGGAGGCGGCCTGCCACTCTCGGCCCTGATTGGCCCGGCTTGGGTTATGGATTGCGCCACCGCCTTTGCCATGCAGACGCTGCACGGCAACCCGGTTTGCGTTGCGGCGGGTCTGGCAGTTCTGGAGGTGATCTGCACGGCCAATCTGGCGGCAGAGGCCGCGCGTAAGGGTGAATGGCTAATGGCCCGTCTGCGCGATCTGACGCGACGGCATCCAGCGATTGGCGACGTGCGCGGCCGGGGGCTGGCGATTGGTGTGGAGATTGTGAAAGACCAGACCCGCCGCACCCCCGACCGACAGGCCGCGGCTAACCTGGTGTTCCGCGCGCATGAATTGGGCCTGGTGCTGTATTATGTCGGGATAGAGTCAAACGTGCTGGAATTGACGCCACCGCTGACCGTCACCCAAGATGAACTGGAACAAGCCCTTGGCATTTTGGATCATGCCCTGAGCGATTTGGCCGATGGCAAGATTGGATTCGACATCGCCGGTGGGTTCACGGGTTGGTAGGGCAGGGGCCAATTTGGTACCCGCCAACGCTGACCGCGCCGCAACTTCGCACCTATACTCATCGCGGTGTTCAATCGCCAACCGCGCAACGCGCTCGCGGAAGTCGCCTTTTCTTTTCGCGCATTTTCAATGCGCTGCCAGTAAAAGACGAAAACGCCTTCGAGTTTTCTACTTTCTCTGTTCCATAATGGGCAATTCTCCGAGAGTTTTACCCTCCGGTAAAGCCTAGCCAATACAGTCGACATATCGCACGGCCGTCAGCCAACTCATTGCCTCCCGCATCTATCGACAGTAGGAAATGCCGCCACTTGCTCAAACGATCGCTCCGTACCGATGCTGCATCCGCATCGGGCTGCTTTCCGCCGAGGCTGTGTAAAAACTCCGATTTATGCTATGCTTAGACATGTTAGGGAGGCTTTGCATGGCGGGTTTCATCGAGGGTGTCAGCCGAGATCAGACGACGCTTTTCCCAGTGCGGTTGGACGACTGGATTGGGGAAGATCACCTTGCGCGCGTTGTCGATCTGTTTGTTGATCAGCTCGATCTGACGACGCTTGGGTTTCAACGTCATGTCGCCGCACGCACCGGGCGGCCAGGCTATCATCCGGCTATGCTGCTCAAGCTTTTCATCTACGGTTATCTGAACCGGATCCCCTCCAGCCGTCGCTTGGAAGGCGAAGCCGGTCGCAATGTCGAATTGATGTGGCTCACCGGTCGACTGGTTCCCGATCACAAGACCATCGCGGATTTCCGGCGACAGAATGGCCCGGCCATTCGCAAGACTTGTGCGCAGTTCGTGGAATTGTGCCGCCGGATCGGTGTGCTGACGGGCGCCGTTGTCGCGGTGGATGGCAGCAAATTCAAAGCTGTTAACAATCGCGACCGGAATTTCACCAAAGGCAAGATCGCCAGTCGCCTCGCGCACCTAGAAGCCGAGGTCGGCCGCTACATCGAGGAGGCCGACCGGATTGACCGTCAGGAAACTGGCGCAGCACGGGCTGAGCGGGCGGCGCATCTCACCGGCCGATATCACCGCATCCGAGAGGAGATTGAACGCCTCATGGCAATGGATACGGCGCTGGCCGATGCGCCGGACGGGCAGATCTCGCTTACAGATCCCGATGCCCGGGCAATGGCGACACGCGCGCAGCACAGCGGGCATGTCGGCTATAACGTTCAAAGCGTAGTCGATGCCGAGACGCATCTCATCGTGACGCATGAGGTCACCAATCAGGGGCATGACCGGGATCTGCTGACCAAGATGGCCAAAGAGGCAAAAGCAGTTTTACAACGGGAGGATCTGCACATCCTTGCCGACAAGGGCTACTTCAGTGCTCTGGAAATTCTTGCCTGCCACAAGGCGGGCATAACAGCGACAGTGCCGCGGTCGGATACCTCCGGCGCCCGATCAAAGGGGCATTTTGTGAAGGCCGACTTCGCCTATGACCATGATGCCGATGTCTACCGCTGCCCGGCGGGACAGGCACTGACCTACCGCACCACGAGCGAACAGCAGGGTCTCCAGATGCGGCGCTATTGGACAAACGCATGCAAGGGCTGCGACATCAAAAACCGTTGCACCACCGGGCAAGAACGTCGGGTATCCAGGTGGGAACATGAACACCTTGTCGAGGCGTCGAATGCCCGCCGCCGCAGTGCTGCGGCCCCGATGAGCGTCCGTCGCTCAACAGTCGAGCACCCGTTCGGCACCATCAAGTCTTGGACAGGGCCCTGCCATTTCCTAACTCGACGCCTTCGGGGGGTCCGAACAGAAATGGCGCTCAACGTGCTGGCCTATAACATCAAGCGCATGATCGCCTTGGTCGGGATCAAAGGGTTGATGACCGCAATCCCGGGGTAGATCGGGCCGGCATTGACGTCCATCGACGCTTCGGCCTGATTAAGGGCTTCACTCAGGCCCCCCGTACGGGTCAAAAACCGGGTCTACGACCAATTTGAGCCGAAATCCACTCGCCAGCCAAAACTGCGCCCCCACCGGATGAGGCAGCCGAGTTTCCACACAGCCTCCGCCCTTTGCGCAGGCAACGGTCCGGTTCGACCTGCTCTGCCCCTGCAGCAGTTCAGTGACAAATCTGAGGGTTCGGCGCGTTTCTTAATGCGCCCGCCAATGTTAATTACGTCCGCTACGATTTTCCGACCAAAGCTGCCGAGCCGCCGACATGCGGTCAAATATTCTCGCGAGTGTAGATGTCGAAGGGAATGATGCTTGTCCAGTTCCCGCCTCCTGACCGAGACGCGCAGGCGCGCATCATGCCTGCGACGGTCTCCTGCGCCATCAATTTCAGCGGGTGTGAGATGGCCACCGTCATCGTGCCGTCCAGCAAGGCGGCCCGTGTCACCTCCATCAATTGATACCCGACCACGACAATCTTCCCTGCCCGATCCGAATTGCGCAGCGCAGTCAACGCACCGGTGATGCCGCCACCCGCCACATAAAGACCCGTCAGATCAGGATGCTCTCGCAACAGCTTTTCGGTCATCTCCTGCGCGATGGTGCTGGATTCGAAAGTCAGCAACGGTTCCAGCAGGGTAAATTCGGGGGCATATTCGCGGAAATAGCTGCGAAACCCGCTCTCGTTCATTTCCTGGCAGCGGTAGCGATGATTGCCAACAAGGATGCCCAGTTTGCCGGGCGCTTTGCTGATCTTTTCAATTGCCCATGCCGCCGTGCGGCCCACTTTCCAGTTATCCAATCCGACGTAATGCACTTGTCCTGTCGCCGAAAGCTGCGAAACCAACGCAAAGATCGGTACATCGCGCGCGCGCAAAATATCCAGTGTCTCCGAAACCAAGGGATGCACCGCAGCAACCACTGCAATCGCATCGCACGTATTGGCAAGGTCCAGCAAACGGGCCGAGATGTTTTGCGGTGACAGATCTTCAAGAAATTCGATTCGCGCTTCGACCTCCATGTCAGCAATCGATTTTGCCTCCAACGCCAAGGCTGCCCCCATATCCCGGTAGAAACTGCGGTTCGGTTGGTGCAAAAGGAAGCCCAAGCGATATTTTGGCCGGTTCGAGGCCACACGCGCCTGAATGGCCCCGGTGCCATAGAAGTTAATCGCTTCAGCGGCTTCCTGCACACGTTGGCGGGTTTGTTGGCGGACTTTCTGGGCTCCGGAAAGCACCCGATTGACCGTGGCCACCGAGACGCCCGCCGCCTTTGCCAGATCAGGGATTGTCGGTCGCTGCATCTCGGCCTCCGATATCATTTCGTATCATTTATATCCAAAATTGATATGAATGATACGTTCTTTGCTGCGCCTCATTAACGCATCTTGATTTGATTCAAGTCAAGGCGTCTATCTCTGCGCAACACGGGCAGCGAAGAACAACTGCCCACCCACACCACCGCAATGCCCATTACACCCAAGTCGTCTCGGCTAGGGGCTGGAAAGCTTTGCGTAAACGGCAGCCCACTGCCAGTCGGAGGACAGATGGACGACACGCAATCAGGTACCCGCAACAAACGCGGCGATTGGACACCTTCGGCCACGCTGGAAGTTGCCCCGTTCTGGCAAAAGCCGCTGCAACTGCGCCGTATCCTTGCTTGGATCCCAGAATACCTGTGGCCGTGGAACGCCTTCCACATGGCCACAGCGCTGCTGTATTGGTTCTTTGTCATCCCCGATATGACCACGTTGCAAACCTTGTCCTGGGGCTGGGCGCTGTGGCTGTATGCGGTGAACGCAACCGCCATCTTCGTGATGTATGGCTCGATTGAGCTGTTCTGGTATGTCAAACGCAAACAGGGCAACCGTTTTAAATACAACGCGAAATTCCCCGGTGAGCAGCCTTCCGACGTGTTCTGGTTCAAAAGCCAGAACATCGACAACTTCCTGCGCACGTTCTTTTTCTCAATCCCGCTCTGGACGCTGGTGCAAGTCGGGATGCTGTATGCCTTCGCCAATGGTTATGCGCCTTGGCTGGGGTGGGCGGATCATCCGGTCTATCTGGCGGTGCTGGTGCTGCTTTGCCCGGTAATCCATGAAGTGCATTTCTTCTGCATCCACCGCCTGATCCACGTGCCGATCTTCTACAAATGGATTCACTCGGTGCATCACAACTCGGTCAATCCCAGCCCGTGGTCGAGCTTGTCGATGCATCCTGTTGAGGGGTTCCTGTATCACGCCGTCGCCCTCTGGCATCTGGTGATCCCGTCGAACCCGATCATCGCCTTGTTCCAACTGCATATAGCGGGATTTGGCGCGGTGAACGGCCATATCGGCTTCGACAAGCTGGAGATCACCGAAGACACCGCCCTCGATAGCCATGCCTACGCCCATTACCTGCACCACAAGTATTTCGAAGTGAACTACGGCGGTGATGGTCTGATCCCTTTGGATAAATGGTTTGGCTATTGGCACGACGGCAGCAAATCCGGCGATGCCCAGATGCAGGCCCGTTTCGAGAAAAAGAAGGCCCGCCTGAACGCCAAGCGTGCCTGACTTCAAGACACCACCCATTCCACACGGGCAGCGGAGGAGACTGTGCCCGGATGGAGTGAAGCACCCAGTCAATCCGCCAATCCGGCGGCAACAAGGAGGAGATACCTATGAAACTGACACTGAAAATGGTGCTGGCAACAACAGCATTGATCACCATGACGGCTACCGCAGCGATGGCTGCTGATATCGCCGTCATCGGCGGCTCGAACGACGACGCGTTCTGGAACATCATCAAAAAGGGCATCGACGATGCCACCCCCGGCGTTGTCGCCAATGGCGGCACGGTGAACTATCTGCGCCTGCAAAACTATGACAACTTTGCCCCCGATGTGGTGCAACTGATCCGTACCGCGATCAGCCAGGATGTCGATGGTTTGGTGATCCCGAACTGGGTGCCCGAAGCCGAAGATCCGGCGATCAAAGATGCGATTGCGGCGGGCATCACGGTGATCCTGATGAACGCAGGCGGTGCTGACAAGGCGCGCGAGTTGGGCGCTATCAACTTCGTAGGCTCGGATGAATATGTTGCAGGTCAGGCAGGCGGCGCTTATTTCGCCAAGGCCGGGCAGAAGCATGTGATCTGCGTCAACACCCTGCCGGGTGCGGCCAACACCGAAGCCCGCTGCAAAGGTGTAGCTGACGGTATGACTGCAGGGGGCGGAGCGTCTGAGCAACTTCCGCTGCCGACCACCAGCTTTGGCGACCCGACGGCAGTGGCCGAGGCGATCAAGGCCACCCTGTTGAAAGATCCGACCATCGATGGTGTGATCACCATTGCAGCGGGCGATGCAGACTCAGCAGCCACTGGCATTCAACAATCCGGCCTGACCACTGTCTCGCTGGGCTCGTTTGATATGAACAGCGCCGGGTTGGACCGCATCAAGGGTGGCACTCAAGCTTTCGCCATTGATCAGCAGCCCTATCTCCAAAGCTTTCTTGCCGTCAGCCTCCTCGCCTCGGCTATCGACTTTGGCACCTCGCTGCCGACCTATCCGGTGCTGACCGGGCCGGGCATCGTCGATAAAACCAACATCGATGCCACGCTGACCGGTGTGACCAAGGGCGCGCGCTAACTCTCCTCCCGCTCGGGTCTGCCACCACTGCGGCAGACCCGAATCTGCCAAGGCATTGGGCCACCAACTTAGCAATCAGCTTGGCCCGATCCTGACATCGACATCAACCGGGAGAGCCCCATGATCGTATTTTCCTCTCTAGGCAGCCTGCTGCGCCGCCCCGAGGCCGGGGCCCTGCTTGGCCTCCTCGCAGTGCTGATTTTCTTCACCATATTCGGTGGCGTCACTTTTCTGAAACCTGCAGGCGTCGCCAGCTGGATGAATGTCGCAGCCAACCTCGGCGTCATCGCCATTCCGGTCGGGCTATTGATGATTGCGGGCGAGCTGGACATTTCCGTTGGCGCCATGGTGCCGTTTGGCGCAATGACCGTGTCGGTTATTGCAGGTCATTATGGATTGTCGATCTGGCTAGGCATTGCTGTCGCACTCGGTTTCGGCGTGCTGGTCGGCCTGATCAATGGCTATATGGTGATCCGCACCGCCGTGCCGTCGCTGATCGTCACGCTTGGTAGTCTGTTCGCGGTGCAAGGCATCGTGCTTGGCCTGACCGTGCTGATCACCAAATCCACCTCGGTGGCGCTGGCAACCGAAGGCCCCGCCAAGACCATCTTCGGAGATTTCTTCTTCGGTGGCCAAGTGCAGGTGATGGTGCTGTGGTGGCTTGCGATCACGGCAGCATATGTGTTCTTCGTCCACTTCTCACGCTTTGGAAACTGGATTTTCGCGATGGGCGGCGACAAGGTTTCAGCCCGCAACGCAGGTATCCCGACCGAACGCATGACGATCCTGCTGTTCGTGCTGTCGTCAACTTCGGCGGCTTTCGTCGGCATGTGCCAAGCAATCCTGTACAATTCGGCGCAGGTCGCAGGTGGGCAGTCTTTCATCTTCAACTCGATCATCTCGGTGGTGGTCGGTGGCGTGCTTTTGACCGGAGGCTTTGGGTCAATCATCGGCATCTTCTTCGGCACCTTGACCTTCGCCATAGTCAACCAAGGCATCTATTACACCGATTTTGACCGCAACTGGTCGTCCTTGATCATCGGCATCCTGCTGTTGCTGGCTGTCTTGATGAACAACACCTTCCGTAAAATGGCGCTGTCTTACGCGCCAAAGAAAGCGGTGAAGTGATGAGCAACGCACTGCTTTCCCTGAAGGGCATCAACAAAAGCTTCGGCCCTATCGACGTTCTGCACGACATCAATCTTGAAATCCGCGCAGGTGAAGTGCTTTGCCTGCTGGGCGATAATGGCGCGGGCAAATCCACCGTGATCCGGCTATTGTCGGGGGTTCATCGGCCCTCGTCCGGTAGCATCGAAATCGACGGCCAACCTGTCAGCTTCAAAAGCCCACGCGATGCCTCTGAAGCCGGTATCGCCACCGTTCACCAATTTGGCGGGACCTTCCCACTGATGTCGATCGGGCGCAGCTTCTTCGTCGGGGTAGAGCCGACCAAATGCTTCGGCCCGTTCAAAATATACGACCGCAAGCGCGCCAATTCCATCGCCGTGCAAGCCGTGCAAAGTTTTGGAATCACCCGGATAACCGATGGCGACCGCCTTGTCGGTGGCCTTTCAGGCGGCGAGCGGCAAGCGCTGGCCATCGCCCGCGCCGTGCATTTCGGTGCGCGGGTGCTGATCCTTGATGAGCCGACTGCTGCCTTGGGCGTCAAACAAGCGGCTCATGTGTTGCGCATCGTCAATGAAGCCAAGCGCCGGGGTCTTGCTGTCATCTTCATCACCCATCAGGTCATGCACGCGATGGCCGTCGGCGATCATTTCGCGGTGCTGATCCGAGGTGGTATTGCCGCTGATTTCCGCAAGGGTGAGCGAACCCGTGAAGAAATCACGGATCTGATGGCAGGTGGTGAAACCATGGCCGGACTGGAAGCCCAGATCGAGGCCGAGAACGCCTGAAACTTTCCCCCGCCCGGCACTCTCTCCTCCGCCGGGCCATGCCGCCGGTCGGGCCGGATATTCTCCGGCCCAACTACCCCTCACACTTTCTGAAGGACCAGCAAAATGGCCAGTTGGACCCGCGCCTGCGCTACCGAAGATATCGACCTGGATGACATGATCCGCTTTGACCACGGTAGCCAAACCTTCGTGGTTGTGCGCAGCCCCGAGGATGAATTCTTCGCAATTGATGGCGTTTGCAGTCACGAGCATGTGCATCTCTGTGGCGGCCTTGTCATGGACGGAGCCATCGAATGCCCAAAGCACTCCGCGACCTTTGACTATCGCACCGGTGAAGCCACCCGCGCGCCCGCCTGTATCAACCTGAAAATCTGGCCCGTCAAAGTCGCAGACGGCCAAGTGTATATTGAGATCTGACATGAGCTTCCAACTTGCCGCCTGCGCAGAAATGCTGTGGCGTGACCGCCCCATCGAATGGCGTGCCTCTCGTCTGAAAGAACTGGGCTTCGGTGTCGGACTGTGGAACTGGCCCGCGCATGATCTGGCCAAGCTAGAAGCGACCGGGGCCACTTTCACCATCATGAATGGCTATCTCGAAGGCCGTCTCGCCGATGATGCGGGCGCGGATCTGCTGCTGAAGTCAGCCTATGAGACAGCGCAGGTTGGCAAGCGTTTGGGTGTGCACCGGTTGAACTTACATGGCACGGGCCTCGGCGATGGCGGCATACCGATCTGGCAAACGCAAGTTGTTTCAGGTGCGATGTGGCTGAAAGCCCGCGACACGCTGAACCGCGTCTGCGATATGGCCGAAACCGAAGGCGTTGTGTTTACGCTGGAAAACTTGAACCTGCTCGACCATCCCGGCTGCCCGTTCGGATCGACAGCAGAAGTGCTGGCGCTGGTGTCATCTATCAACCGCCCGCAACTGCGCATCAACCTTGACCTTTACCACACCCAGATCGGCGAGGGCGATCTGATCCGCTGGCTTGAGAAATGCCTGCCGTGGATCGGCGAAGTGCAAGTCGCCGACAACCCCGGCCGCTGTGAGCCGGGCACGGGTGAGATCAACTATCACGGCGTCGCGAAAGCCCTGAAAGCTATGGGGTACTGCGGCCCCGTTGGTCTTGAAGCCTTCGCCCGGGGTGATGACGAAGCCGCCCTTGCGGCCTTCCGCAACGCATTCACAGTATAAAAAGGCCACGGAGCAAATCATGGTTCACAAAGCCAACCGCCCGACCGTCCACGACATGCGCGCGATGAAAGCTCGTGGTGAAAAGATCAGCATGCTCTACGTCACCACGCTCGACGAAGCCGCCGCTGCCGATGCGGCAGGCATCCACATGCTGTCGATTGAATCACGCTTCTTCACGCCAGAAATGCGCGAGGCCGCAGGCCGTTGCTTCGTGCAAGTTGGCCTGCCATTTGGCCCCTATGGCACCCTTGCCACCACCGAAGACTATCTGCGCGCGGCGTTCAAGTTCACCGCGATGGGCGGGGATTGCTTTTACTGCGCGGCAAGCCTGGATATCCAGAAAGCCTTGTGTGACAACCACATGCCGGTCGTCGCCCATGTCGGCCTGATCCCGTCCTATATCACCTGGACCGGCTGGCG
>CAYLYV010000072.1:0-22858 GCA_964387655.1 uncultured Cypionkella sp.
CTTGCCGAGAAAATTCTACTTATGCAGCCCCTTACTTTCGGGGAGGATTACCCATGCAAACTGGCTCTCCTGAAGTTCTTCGGCGGTTAAATTTCCTGTAAGCCACCGTTTTTACACCACTTTTCGATCAATTCCACCTATTCCCGGATGTTCCCGCTTCTCTGCAGGTTCTAGTGTCAACACACAGTCGGGGATCAGGCAGGTGTCATAGCGGCCAAAGATCCGGTAGCGGTTGCGGGCGATCGGTTTGTAGATCGCGTCTTTCAGGGCTTTCGGCAGATGGCGGGCGATGCGGGCGAAGCGCCACGGGTTTGACAGTTCCGCCATTGCGGCGGCGAAGGCGTCGAAGCGCTGGATAATCTCGCCATTGGTGATCACGAGGTTGGTTTCAAAATCGACCAGCGGCAGGTTCAGGGCGGTGTAAAGAGCTTGGCCAAGCGGGCTTTGCGCGGTGGCATAGTGGAATTGTTGCGCGCGATCATGGCGCAGCATGAAGCGGAAGAAGGCCGAGCAGAACACATATTCCCCGTCGAACACGATCAGGTTTTTGCCTGAAAGGCGGTGAGCAAGCAGGCTGGGAAGCTGGGTGGTTTGCATGGGGGAAGTGTGGCGCAGGTTTGAGGATGCGGCGAGAGGGTGTGATGTCGCAGAGGGGCCAGCCCCTTGCCCGTGCCGGGCTCCTCCCGGGATATTTGAGCGCAGAGGATGATAATTGCAGACAAATTGGCGCGATCTCGCCAAAGTTGTGCCGATCACGCAAGCGTGAATGGGCGGCGGCTCGCTGCGGCCTAGGTTTTTACGCTCACAACCATGGAGCGCGCGATGACCCGCATGACCGCACAGGATTTCAGCCCGCAGTTGCTGGAGCTTTATGATTTCTATGCCCACGGCCATATCTCAAAACGCGAGTTTCTGGACAAGGCGGCGAAGTTTACCGTCGGCGGGCTGACGGCGGCAGCGCTTTTGGGCCTCATGTCGCCGAATTATGCTTTGGCCGAGCAGGTCAGCTTTAATGACCCCGATATTGTGGCGGATTACGTCACCTACCCCTCGCCCAACGGCAATGGCGATGTGCGCGGTTATCTGGTGAAACCCTCGGCGGCGGTGGGGAAATTGCCCGCCGTGGTGGTGGTGCATGAGAACCGCGGGCTGAACCCCTATATCGAGGATGTGGCGCGACGTTTGGCGAAGGCCGGGTTTCTGGCGCTGGCTCCGGATGGGCTGACCAGCGTCGGCGGTTATCCGGGCAATGATGAGGAGGGCAAGGCGCTGCAGGCCACGGTCGATCCGACCAAGCTGATGAATGATTTCTTCGCCGCGATTGAGTGGATGATGGCGCATGAAGGCTCGACAGGCCGGGTCGGCATCACCGGGTTTTGCTATGGCGGCGGCGTGTCGAATGCGGCGGCCGTGGCTTATCCCGAACTGGGTGGGGCGGTGCCGTTCTACGGCATGCAGCCGAAGGCTGAGGATGTGGCGAAGATCAAATGCCCGCTCTTGCTGCATTATGCCGAATTGGACACCCGCGTGAACGAGGGTTGGCCCGGCTATGAAGCGGCGTTGAAGGCCGCCGGGACCAAGTATGAGGCGTTCATGTATCCCGGCGTCAATCACGGTTTCCACAACGATTCCACCCCGCGCTATGACAAGGCGGCGGCGGAATTGGCTTGGACGCGGACCTTGGCGTTTTTCCGGGCCAATCTGGCTTAGTGCCGCCCGGTCAGCCAGTTGCCGAAGGCTGCGAATTTCGATGGCGGGATGCCAAGTGTGGCCTCTCGTTTGTCGGCGATGCGCAAGAGTTTGTACATCAGATGCACGCCGAACCAGCGGAAGGGCTCGGGCTCCCATTGCCGCACGCGGCGGTTCACCCACGGGAATTTCGCGATTTTGCTGTCGAGACCTAGCGCCAGATCGGCCAATGTGCGGCCTGCAAGGTTGGCGGTCGATACGCCGGTGCCGACATAGCCGCCCGCCCAGCCGAGGCCAGTTTTACGGTCCAGCCCCACGGTTGCGCACCAGTCGCGCGGCACGGCGATGACGCCACACCATGCGTGGTCAATGGCATAGCTGGCCGCTTCGGGGAAATGCGTGTGCAAGACCTCCGTTAAGCGGCGGATGGTTTCGGCATCCGGCTCGCCGTTGTTGTCCATTTGCGAGGCATATTTATACGGCACACCGCGCGCGCCGACGGTGATGCGGCCTTCGCGCGTGCGCTGGCAGTAACAATAGGCGTTGTTCATATCGCCGATCAACTCGTGCCCGTCCCAGCCGATTTTCTCCCAGACTTCCGGCGGCAGTGGCACGGTGGCGATTTGCGCCGAGTTCAGCGGCAGCCATTCGCGTTTATGGCCGGGCAAAGTGGCGGTGAAGCCTTCGGTGCAGCGCAGGATGATCGGGGCTTTGATGGTGGCTTTGGCGGTGATCACTTCGCCTTGATCATAGCTGAGAACCTCGGTGGCTTCGGCAATCCGCACGCCCATCCGCTCGCAAGCGTCGGCCAGGCCGCGCACCAGTTTGGCGGGCTGAATCCGCGCCATGCCCGAGACCACCATCGCGCCCAGAACATTCGGCGCAGCGATGCGCTGCTTGACCTCGGCGGGGGAGAGTTCGCGGACGCGGTGGGCATTGCCCCAGAGCTTGTGATGCGCGATGGCCTCGTGCATCCGCGCCAGTTGGGCGGGGTTGGTGGCGAGCATCAGTTCTTCGGAAGGAATAATATCTGCGTCGATGCCTTCTTCAGCGCAGACGCGAGTGATTTCGGGGACAGTGGTTTCCAATTCGCGCACCATGTCCAGCACCGCCTCGCGGCTGGTGACTTTGGCATAGGCCTCGTGGTTCCAGGCGAAGGTGCCCATGCACCAGCCACCATTGCGGCCCGATGCACCAAAACCTGCGAATTCTTTCTCAATCACCACCACATTCAGCGTCGGATTTGCCTTTTTCAGATAATAGGCGGTCCAGAGGCCGGTAAAGCCCGCGCCGATGATCGCCACGTCAGCGGTGGTATTCTCGGTCAGGCTGGCGCGGCGGGTTTGTGGCAGGCCGATGTCGGCGTACCAGAACGACACGTCTCCGATGTGGTTAGGTTGCATAGGCCGGCCTTTCGTTTTCGGCATGGTGGCGATTGATTTGATCAAACGCAAGAGGGGGCCAGCCCCCACGCCCGTTCCGGGCTTTCCCCCGGGATATTTGAGCACAGAGGATGACAATTTTAGCCAAATTTTAGCTGTCTCGCTCAGCGGCGATCCAGCGGCGGAACGAGGCGAGCGGCGCGCGGGTGGCGGCGTCTTTTGGCCAGACCAGATAGTAGCTGCCAAGCGAAGGGATCGGCGGGCCGAACGCGGGGATCAGGCGGTGCTCGGCGAGTTCGCGCGTGATCAGGAACACCGGCACCAAAGCCACGCCAAGGCCGTGGATCGCGCCTTGGGTCATGGTGGCGAATTGGTCGAACAGCATGGCGGGCGGGCGTTGGTTTGGGCTGCCATGATGCGCCAGCCAGCGACCCCAATCGCCGGTGCGGCTTTCCAACTGCAACAAGGGGTATGAGAGAATGTCATTGGCGGAGGTGAGCGGCGCTTTCAGCAGGCCGGGGGAGGCGACGGCCAGCAACTCCTCCTCCATCAGCGGCAGGTAATCGACGCCGGGCCAGTCTTGCCTGCCGTAATGAATGGCGGCGTCGAAATGGCTGCTGGCGAAGTCGAAGGGTTGCAGGCGGGTCGACAGGTTCACCGTGACCTCGGGGTGTTGCGCGGCGAAACGGGCGAGACGGGGGGCGAGCCAATGCATACCAAAGGCCGGCAGAATCGCAAGGTTCAGCGTGCCGCCGTTGGGATTGGCGCGTAAGGTAAGGCTGGCTTGGCTAAGGGCTTGCAGGGCGCGCCGGATCTCGCGGCAATAGTCTTGTGCGGCGGGGGTCAGCCGCAGGCGGTGCTTGTCGCGGATGATCAGCGACAGGCCCAACTGGCCCTCAAGCACCTGCAACTGCCGCGAAATCGCACTTTGCGTCAGGTTCAGCTCCTCGGCTGCGGCAGAGGCCGAACCCAGACGCTCGACGGCCTCCAGCGCCAGAAGTGAGGGCATCGAGGGCAGGTAGCGGCGCGAGAGCATATGAGGTTTCCTCATGTTTTGTTGCCAGAACCTCGTTAGGCGTTTTGGCGCGGCTGTGCAATATAATCGGCAAAACCATAGGAGACCTGCGATGACCGAGAAACCCAAGCTGAAAGCCAAAGACGCGCCTGATCTGGGGCGGTTTGATTGGCAAGACCCGTTCCGCATGGAAGATCAGTTGACTGAAGAAGAACGCATGCTGCGCGACGGGGCGCGGGCCTATGCGCAGGAAAAGCTGCAACCTCGGGTGATCGCGGCCTATCGCGACGAGTCCACCGATCCGGCGATCTTCCGCGAGATGGGCGAGATGGGGCTGCTGGGCGTCACCGTGCCGGAGCAATACGGCGGGCTGGGTGCGTCTTATGTGGCTTACGGGCTGATCGCGCGGGAAGTCGAGCGAGTCGACAGCGGCTATCGCAGCATGATGTCGGTACAATCCAGCTTGGTGATGTATCCGATCTACGCCTACGGCACCGAGGCGCAGCGGATGAAATATCTGCCGAAATTGTCGTCCGGCGAGTGGATCGGCTGCTTTGGTCTGACCGAGCCGGATGCGGGATCGGACCCGGCGGGGATGAAGACCGTGGCGAAGAAAACTGCCAATGGCTACGTTTTGAACGGCGCCAAGATGTGGATTTCCAACGCGCCGATCGCGGATGTCTTCGTGGTTTGGGCGAAGTCGGAAGCGCATGGCGGCAAAATTAAGGGCTTTGTGCTGGATAAAGGCACCAAGGGGCTCACGGCACCGAAGATCGGCGGCAAGCTCTCCCTCCGGGCTTCGGTGACCGGCGAGATCGTTTTGAAGGATGTGGAAGTCGGCGAAGACGCCTTGCTGCCGCATGTCGAAGGGCTGAAAGGGCCGTTTGGTTGTTTGAACCGGGCGCGCTACGGGATTTCCTGGGGTGTGTTGGGGGCGGCCGAGTTCTGCATGGGCGCGGCGCGCCAATACGGGCTGGACCGCAAGCAGTTCGGCAAGCCATTGGCGCAGACCCAGCTTTATCAGTTGAAGCTGGCGAATATGCTGACGGAAATCAGCCTTGGCATGCAGGCGTCTTTGCGCGTCGGGCGCTTGTTGGATGAGGCCAATGCCGCGCCTGAGATGATCTCGATCGTCAAGCGCAACAACTGCGGCAAGGCCTTGGATGCGGCGCGTTGGGCGCGGGATATGCATGGCGGCAATGGGATTCAGGAAGATTACCAGATCATGCGGCATATGGTGAACCTGGAGACGGTGAACACCTATGAGGGCACGCATGATGTGCATGCGCTGATCTTGGGGCGGGCTGTGACGGGGTTGCAGGCGTTTTTTTAAGCCAGTGGTGGGTTTCACCCACCCTACACCTGCGGCCATCCCCGCATAAAAAAGGCCCGGATCGCTCCGGGCCTTTTCATCATTGCGCCTTGTTCTTAGATATGCGCTTCTTCCAAGGCGGCGGCGCGGCGGGCTTCGGCCTCGCGTGCGGCCTCGACACTCGCGTTGCGGCGGCGTTTGATCTCGTAGAGCATCGCCAGCGCCAGCGTGACGACAATGAGCAAAAACGCCAGCGCGTTGATGGTGGGGGTGATGCCAGAGCGCACTTTCGAGAACACATAGATCGTCAGCGTATCCGCGCCGCCCCTTGTAAACTGGGTGACGTTGAAGTTCTCAATCGACTGGAAGAACGACACCGCCGCCCCTGCCCCAATCGCCGGATAGAGATGCGGCAGCAGGATGCGGCGCATCACTTGCGCATGGGTGGCACCGAGATCAAGCGCTGCTTCCTCCAGCCCCTGATCAAAGCTTTGCAGCCGCGCCAGCACCAGCAGCATCACGATGGCCGCGATATAGCTGACCTGCCCCAGCACCGACAAATGCAGGCCGGGGTTGAACAGAATGAAGTCGCTGTTCAGCGCATGGCCCATCTTGGTCCACATGATCATGGTGGAAATCCCGATCACCGCGCCGGGGATCAGGATGGTCGAGATCATCGTGCCATAGAGCGCGGCGCGCAGGTTGCCCGACACCGAGTTGATCAGAATGGCCGCTGCGGTGCCCACAATCACCGAGATCAAGGCGACCGCAAGCGCCACGAAGATGGTGTTCTGAAAGGCGTGCCACATCCGGTCATCGGCCCAAAGAGCTGAGAACCATTTGGTGGTCGCGCCCTTCCACGGCACGATGGCCGGGATTTTGTCGGTGTTGTTGAAGGCCGCCGCCGACATGATCACCAGCGGCAGCAGCATGTAGAAGATGAAGGCCCCGGCATAGACGCGGGCGAGGGTTTGGCGAAGTTTGTGCATGTGATCCCTCCCTTAATTCGCGATGTCGGACAGTTTGACGCGGAAAATCTTCATCACCAGACTGACGAAAAGCGTACACATCAGCAGCAAGAGGAAGGCGTAAGCCGCAGCGGTGTTCCAGTCGAGCGCATCCAGCATCCATTGCTGCACGGTCTGGGTGAACCATTGCGAGGTGGTGGAGCCCAAAATCGACGGCACCAGAAGTGAGCCTGCCGACAGCATGAACACCATCACGGCCCCGCTCGCGATACCCGGTTTGGCGTGGGGCAAAACGATGCGCCAATGGATGCGCCACCACGGCGCGCCAAGATCCTCGGCGGCCTCGATCTGGTTGGAGTCCAACGAGGAAATCGCGTTGTAGACCGGGAAGATCATGAACAGCACATAGGTGTAAACGAGACCGATCATCACGCCGTCATAGCCGACGATCCAACGCACCTCGCGGTCAATCAGATGCAGTTGCATCAAGACCCAATTCAGCGGGCCTTTCAGCGCCAAGATCATCCACCACGCAAAGGCCCGCAGCACTTCGGACACCCAAAGCGGCACGAACAGCAACAGGAACATGGTGGGCAGCGAGCGCGCGCTGAGGATTTTCGCCATGAAATAGGCCAAAGGATAGGCCAAAGCGAAGCAGATCAGCGTGACGACCACCGAGTAGAACAGCGTCAGGCTGAAGGTCAGCACATGCACCGGAATGTGGAAGGTGAAGCCGAAGGGCGAGACCTCAATCGCGCCGTTGAAGACTTTCATGTAATTGGCGGCGGTGTAGACATCTTTCGGCCCGCCGATTTCGGTGACGGGCAGATAGGGGCGGAACGAGCTTTCCAGCAAAGTGATGTTCGGCACGATCACCAGCATCAACAGCCAGAATGCGGTCAAAAGGCAGATCAGCAAGGTCAGGCTTGTGCCGTAACGGCGGATCATATTGCTCATTTACGCCACCACGGTTGAGTCGGGCAGGATCGAGGCATGGGCGGCGTTGAAATGCGCGAACCGCGCAGCCCCGATTTCCGGCACCGTGGCCGAGCCATCGTTGCGCACTTCGGCAACGATGGTCTGACCATTGGCGGTCTTGCCATGCACCGCGATAAACGCGCCCTCGAAGGATACTTCCGACACCGTCACCGGCACCGAGTTTTCCGCAGCGGCCGCTTCCGACAGCACGGTGTGTTCGGGGCGAACGTAGAGTTTGATATTGGTACCCTTGGCCAAATCGCCCAAGCGGGCGCGGAACGGCCCAAGGGCTGTGTCAAACCCGGCCATTCCGCCCGAGGCATTGCTGACCGAGCCTGTGAAGATGTTGTTTTCACCGACGAAAGACGCCACGAACCCATTGACCGGGTTGTTGTAAATCTCACGCGGGTCGGCGACTTGCTGGATGCGGCCTTGGCTCATCACCCCTACCCTATCGGACATCGCCAGCGCTTCGCCTTGGTCATGGGTGATGTAGATGAAGGTCACTCCGGTGCGCTTCTGGATGGCGCGCAGCTCTGCCCGCATGTGCTGGCGCAGCTTCAAATCCAGTGCCGACAACGGCTCATCCAGCAGCATCACCTTGGGTTCCACAGCCAAAGCCCGCGCGATGGCGACGCGCTGTTTTTGGCCGCCGGAAAGTTGGCTGACCATCTTGTCAGCAGCCCCCGGCAGATCGACCATTTCCAGCAAGGCCTGCGCTTTGGCGCGGCGGGTGGCTTTGTCGACGCCGCGCACTTCAAGGCCGAACGAGATATTCTCCCAGATCGGCATGAGCGGGAACAAAGCCAAATTCTGAAAGATCAACGCGGTCGGGCGCTGGTTCGGGCGTTGGCCCTTCATATCCTTGCCGCCGATTTTGATCGTGCCCTGCGTCGGTTCGATAAAGCCGGAAATCATCCGCAAAATCGTGGTCTTGCCGCAGCCGGATGGCCCGAGGAACGAGAAGAACTCTCCGGGTCTGATCGCCACATTGGCATGATCAACCGCACGGAAGCTGCCGAAATCGCAGCTGACATTTTGAAGATCAATCCCTGCACTCATGGATCGTCTTTCCCCCTGATATATTTTTGTTATGAGGCCGTTAGGGCCATTGGGCAGCGTAGAAAAAATCAACGCCGGGCCCCTGCGGACCCGGCGTCTTGTTTACTGGGGTCGCTTAAGAGGCCTTATACTTGTCAGCATATTCCGCCCGTTTGGTCAGGAATTCAGCCGATTGTGTCGGCCACCACCACAACTTTGCCAGCGCTTCATCATTGAAGGTGCCGTTGTAATAGGTGGCGACATCCGGGTCCATCTTCTCGGATGCGCCCTTGCCGACCGGGTTCGACGAGAAGGCAGTTGCCCACATCGCAGCCCCATCAGGGGTAGAGACCCATTTCGCCAGCTCATGCGCCTGATCGACGTTAACGGCGTTTTTCAGCAGCACAAAACCTTGGTGCCACGCAAACGCGCCTTCGACCGGGGCCATATAGCCGTAGCCATCGTTGCGCAGGTTGAAGCCGGTCGAATCCCAGCACAGACCAACGGTTGCGCCGTTCGCCGTGAAGCCTGCATTGGCCTCGTTCTCGCCCGACCACCACTGCACGACGTTGCCTTTGGCCTTGATCGCCTCGGCCAAAGCGATGTCCCACAACTCGGTCATCGCCCCCATATCGGCGTAGCCATCAACCCACGGACGCGGCAGTTTGCCTTGCGCATCCAGCCAACGGCCCATCGCGGCAAGTGCCGAGTGCGGACGCAGCACAACTTGGTTGGCCGGATCGAACAGAGCGCCCAAGGTCGGCGGCTCGCCCAGTTTCGCGGTTTCCTTGTTGTAAACCAGCGACTCGGTGCCCCAGTTCGACGGCACATACATCAGGTTGCCGTCGATGCGCGAACGCTCGCCCGCCGAGCCATCAGCCAGACCGGGCAAATAGTTGTCCAACGCAAGCTTGGCCGGATCCCAAGCGCCCAGAAGGCCGTTGGAGTGCCACGCGCCGACACGCTCGATGGTCGGTTCTGTCATATCCATGCCGCCAGCTTCCAGCGCAACCTTGGCTTCGCCGAACATCGTATCTTGGTCGGGAAGCTCTTTGAAGTTCACCTTGATGCCGGTCGCGGCGGTGAAGGCCGGAAATACTTCTGCGGCCAGTTTGTCATAACCGGCCCAGCCAGTGAAGTTCAGCTCGCCCGACGAGGCCAGCGCCTTGGAGGAAATGATCGCGGGGGCCGCCAATGCGCCCACGCCAATGGCCGACGACTTTAGAAAGCTGCGGCGGTTCAATGCGATATCTTTTTTCACGAAAGTCTCCCTGGTGTTGATCCGCTTTTTGGCGGATGGCAGCAGATGCTTTGCGCATCTTGTTTTACAAACTCCCCCCACATGACAGTATTGCGACGCTGCGGAGAGAGCCATGCGCGAAGCCTACTCCCGAGCAGGGGAGTTCTGTCAACTGCTGTTGTTGATTGGTGGATCAAGAAACCGCGCGTTTTGCAGGGTTGCGGGGCAAATGCTCTCAAATCGGGCAGTGCCGCGTCAGCCGCAGGCTATTTAACCCTGCGAACAGAGACGAAATCTTTGGTTTTGGCCGCTGGGAACCGAAGACTGAAAAGGCGTGTTGTGCGGTATCGTCGTCCATATGTCGCCTATAATTTCATCTTTTTATAAATTATTAGAATAATATTCGAATAACTCTCCTTCCGCCCGTCACCTTTCCAAACTCCTTTCGCAGCTTTGCGCTATGGTGCCGCAGATCGACAGAGCCTGCACAATTAGGGGTTGCACATGAAGGTTATCATTCTTGGCGCGGGCGTCATTGGCGTCACCTCGGCTTGGTATCTGGCGCAAGCCGGGCATGAGGTGACGGTGATTGACCGCCAGCCGGGCCCGGCGCTGGAGACGTCCTTCGGCAATGCGGGCGAAATCAGCCCCGGCTATGCCAGCCCTTGGGCCGCACCCGGCATTCCGATGAAGGCGATGAAATGGCTGTTCATGCGCCATGCGCCGCTGATCATTCAGCCGATGCCGGATTTGGCAAAGGTGTCTTGGGTGATGCGGATGCTGATGAACTGCACCAGCGCCGCCTACGGCGTGAACAAAAGCCGCATGGTGCGCTTGGCTGAATACAGCCGCGATTGCCTGATGGATTTGCGCCGCGACACTGGGATTTCTTATGACGAGCGGATGCAGGGCACTTTGCAACTGTTCCGCACGCAGAAGCAGGTCGATGGGGCGTATAAAGATATCAAGGTGTTAAAGGCCGACGGCGTGCCGTTTGAGGTCTTAGACGCTGACGGCTGCATCAAGGCCGAACCCGGTCTGGCCTCGCGTCGTGACGCCATCAAAGGCGGCTTGTTGCTGCCCGGCGACGAGACCGGCGATTGCTTCAAGTTCACCAACGCACTGCAGGATATGGCCATCGCGGCGGGCGTGAGCTTCCGCTACGGCGTGCGGATTGATCGGCTGGAGGCTGCGGGCGGCAAGATTGCCGCCGTGCAGACTTCCGAAGGCCGCATGGTTGCGGATGCGTTTGTGTTGGCTTTGGGCTCGTATTCGCCGCTGCTGGCGCGGCCTTTGGGCATCAAGCTGCCAGTCTATCCGGTGAAGGGCTATTCGATCACCGTGCCGATTGTTGACGCTGCCCGCGCGCCCGAATCAACCGTGATGGACGAGACCTACAAGATCGCCATCACCCGGTTGGGCGACCGCATCCGCGTCGGCGGCATGGCCGAGATTGCCGGCTTTGACATGACCCTGCACGCCAAACGCCGCGAGACTTTGGTGCATTCGGTGGAAGACCTGTTCGGCGGCGCGGGCGATCAAAGCCGCGCCACGTTCTGGTGCGGCCTGCGGCCAATGACGCCGGACGGCACGCCGATTCTGGGCCGCTCGCCGATTGCCAACCTGTTCCTGAACACCGGGCATGGCACGTTGGGCTGGACCATGGCGGCAGGCTCGGGTCGGGTGTTGGCGGATCTGATTTCCGGCAAGGCGGCGGAGATTGAGACTGGGGATTTAGGGTACGCGCGCTATCAAGCGGCGTGATCGGGGCTGGCCGCCGGGGGTTTCACACCCCCGGACCCCCGTGGGATATTTAGGGACAGATGAAACAATTTTAGATAAGTTTTAGTGATTATCTGCCCGGCGCGATCATCTGGCGGATTTCGGATTCGACGGAATCGAGGATGGTATTAATCGCCACTTCTGCCGCATCGGGGTCCCCCGCGACAATGGCATTAGCAAGATCGCGGTGCGGCGGGAAGCTTGCCAGACCAAAGCCCGGCACCGAGAAGGGCGATTCCGCCGAACGTTCCAGCGCGTCATCCATCCGGGCCAGCACTTGGCCGAACATCGGATTGCCGGTGGCATCGCAAATCGCACTGTGAAACGCCATATCGGCGGCGCGGTACGGCTCGCCGGTATCGACAATCTGCAACAACACGTCGCACAGACGGCTGATCTGTTGGCGCTGCGCGAGAGTCGCGTTCAGCGCGGCGCGGCGCACGGTGCCGGATTCGATCACCCGGCGCATGTCGAGCAGCCGCAGGATCGCCTCGCCTTCCAGCTGGATCATCGTTGGCAGCGGGCCTTGCGAGGTTTGCACTTTGGCGGTGAGGTACGTGCCATCGCCGCGACGCCGCCGGATGATGCCCAAACCTTCCCAGCGGTTCAGCGCCTCACGGATGGTTGAGCGCCCTACCCCCAACGCCGTGGCCAGAGACACCTCGGGCGGCAAACGATCCCCGACTTGCAGCCCCGCCCGTTCGATCATCTCGGCCAATGCATCCAACACTGCCACCCCACGCGCGGCGGTCTCAATCGGCTCTAAGTAGCGAATGGCGGCGCGCGACATGTTCTCTCCAGTGCGCGAGGGCGCGCGTTAGCCTGTCGCTGATAGCTGCGGCAGCAATTCTGTCAAGGCTGTTACCAGATGGTCCATCTGGCTTTCAGTATTGTAGCCCTGCACCGAGACCCGCACGATTGTATGATCCTGCCAGTCAAAGCAGGGGATTTCGATCTGATACTCCTCATAAAGCCGGGTTTTCAACTGGGCTGGATCGCAGCGCAGCACCGGCATCGACACCATCTGCGGCGCACAAAACTCCGGGCTGCTGAGGGCGGGCAGACCCGTCAGCGCCCGCACCCGCGCAGCGGTGTCTTGCGCCAGTTGGCGGCAGCTTTCGGCAACGCGGTCCCAATCGTGATCTTGGCGGAATTGCAGCGCCGCAGGCACCGTCAGCCAAGCCGAAGGGTCGCGGGTGCCCTGCATCTCTAACCCGTCGATGAAGGGCGAGTTGCCGAACACCCCCTTTGTGCCGGGCAGTTTGGCGTCCTCGGTCCAGCCGTGGCTGATCACCAAGGGGTTCAGCATCGCTTGCAGTTCGGGGCGGGCGTAAAGGAAAGCGCTGCCCTTCGGGGCCATGATCCATTTGTGGCAGTTGCCGGCGTAAAAATCGGCCCCCAGCGCGTCGAGGTTCAGCGGGACATGCCCCGGCGTATGCGCGCCGTCGATCACGGTATAGATGCCGCGCTGGCGGGCCTCAGTGACGGCGCGGGTGATGGGGAACACCAAGGCGGTGGCCGAAGTGATGTGGCTAAGAAACAGCACGCGGGTTTTGTCGGTAAAGCCGCCGAGGATGGCGGCGGTGAACTGCGGCTCGTTGGTGAGAGGCAGCGGCGCGTTGACCACTTTGATCACCGCCCCGGTGTTGCGGCAAACATAGGCCCAAGTCTTTTCAAGGGCTGCATATTCGTGATCGGTGGTGAGGATTTCATCGCCGGGGCGCAGGTCCAACGACTGCGCGACGATGTTCAAAGCATAGGTGGCATTGGTCAGCCCGACGATGTTCTCCGCCGAAGTGCCCAGTATCGCGGCCATAACGGTGCGGGCATCGCGCATCCAGCCGGACAGACCGCGCGCCGGGTCAAGAAAGGCGACGGGTTGGCTTTCCAACTGCACCTGCCAGCGCTGATATTGCTCAAACACCGGGCGCGGGCAGGCCCCGAAAGAGCCGTGGTTCAGAAAGGTCACGTCGGGGCGCAACAGGAAGAAGGCATCAAGGTTTTGCAATTCAGCGCCCTTTCAGGGTCGGATCGAGAGCATCGCGCAGGCCATCACCAAACAGCGTGGTGGCAAGCACGGTGATGGCAAGGGCGGCGGTGGGGAACACCGCCAAGTGCCAGTAAAAATACATGAAATTCATCCCGACATTGATCATCTGGCCCCAGCTTGGCACCGGGGGCGGCACGCCGATGCCAAGGAAAGACAGCGACGCTTCCAGCATCATCGCCAGTGGAATCGCCAGCACAAAGCCGACGATAATCGGTGAGATTGCATTCGGGATCAGATGGCGCCGGATGATATAGCCGGGGGTCGCCCCCAGCGCCTGCGCCGCCCGGACAAATTCCTTCTGCGCCATGGCTTTGACTTGCGCGCGCACCAAAAGACACACCTGCACCCAGCCAAACAAAGCCGCGATCAGCACGATGGTGGCAAAACCGCCGTTGGTTAATGCGCCCAGAAGCATCGCGGCCAACAGCGGCGGGACGACCGAGAATAATTCGATCAGCCGCATCACGCACCAATCCGCCCGCCCGCCGTAATAGCCGGCGATAGCCCCGAGCGGGATGCCGATGACCAGCGAAAACAAAGCCGCACTGAAGCCGATGGTCAGCGACACCCGCGCGCCATAGACGATGCGGGTGAAGAAATCGCGGCCCAGATCATCGACACCGAACCAGAATTCCGCCTGCGGGAAGGCATAGGCTTGGGTCAGGAATTTCTGCTCGGCATAGCCGGTCTTGCTGATCAAAGGTGCGAAAATCGCCATCAGGATGATCAGCAGCAGGACAGCGCCCGCCACCAGCGCCGCCTTGTTATCGGCAAAGCGCCGCCAAGCGAAATAAAGCGGGCTGCGGGGTTTTGCAGGGGTCATTTGCCACCTCCGAACCGGATGCGGGGGTTCAAAAGCGCATAGATGATGTCGGAAATCAGGTAAGCTATGCAGAACATCATGGTGATCATCAGGATCAGCGCCATCTCCAGCGGGTAGTCGCGCAGGTTGATGGAACTGACGAAATACGCCCCCAGCCCCGGCACCCGGAACATCGCCTCGACAAAGATCGAGCCCGTCGCGGTGCCAATGAACATCGGCAGGAACACCGTCACCATCGGCAAGGCGGCATTGCGCAAAACGTGTTGAAAGATGATCCGGCGTTCGCTCAGCCCCTTGGCGCGCAGCACCGTGACAAAGGGTTTGTTCAGCACATCCAGCATCGCCGAGCGGGTGTAGCGCGCATAGGTCGCCATCGGGATCGCGGCATAGGCGATGATCGGCAGGATCCAACTGTTCGGCTTGCCCCAACCAGAGGCGGGCGTCCAGTTCAGCCAGACCGCGAACACCATGATCAGCGCCATCGAGATCACGAACACCGGAATCGTCAGGCCCAAAGTGGCGAAAGCCGAGGCGAGATAGTCGATCCAGCTGTTGCGGCGCAGGGCGGCGGTCATGCCCAAGAGGATGCCCAAAGGTGCGCCGATCAGCACGCCCGCGCCGCCCAAGATCAGGCTGGGCGGCCAGGCGCGGCCCAAAAGTTGCAGCACGGTTTCCCCCGGCGATTGGAAGGGCACGCCGAAATCGAAATGCAGCACCCCCCACATGTATTTGAAATACTGTACATAAAGCGGTTTATCCAACCCCAGTGAGGCGTTCAGTTTGGCCTTTACCGCAGCATTGACCGGCATGTCATTGCCATCAAATGGCCCACCGGGGACGGCGTGCATCATCAGGAACACGATGATCGACACCACGGTGAAGGTGAGGGCGATCGAGGCCAGACGGCCCAGAATATAGCGGATCATCGGACAGCCTCCAATCGGTGACCGGGGGCGATTTCGTGCAATTCGGGTGGTCCATCGCGGCCCGAAAGCCGGGGGGTGGCGGCCTCAATCTGCGCGCGGCTCAGGAACGTCCGGGCGCGCCGTTCGCGCGGGTTCAGCACCGGAATCGCGTCCAGCAGGCTGCGGGTATAGGGGTGGCGGCTGTCGGTGAAGATCGTCTCCGTCGCGGCTTCTTCGACAATCCGGCCCTGAAACATCACCGCCACCTTGTCGGTGAGGGAGCGTACCACCGAGAGATCATGGCTGATGAACAGGATCGACAGCCCCATTTCGGCCTGCAAATCCAACAGCAGATTGATGATCTGCGCCTTCACCGAGACATCCAGCGCCGAGGTCGGCTCATCGGCGACCAGTACCGATGGCCGCAGGATCAGCGCCCGCGCGATGGCGACACGCTGGCGCTGACCGCCGGAAAGCTCATGCGGATAGCGGTTGCCATAGGAACGGTCGAGGCCGGTTTTCACCAGCATATCCAGCGCTTGTTCGGTCTGTTCCGCCACGCTGCCCAGCCCGTGAATATGCAAAGGCTCCGCCACGATCTGCGCCAAAGTCATCATCGGGTCGAGCGCGGAATAGCTGTCCTGAAACACCACCTGCATCTTGCGGCGGAACGGTTTCAGCGCGGCATGGCCCAAAGCGGTGATATCGCTGCCATCGACAAATATCTGCCCCGCGCTGGGCTCCACCAACCGCATCGCCATCATCCCGGTGGTGGTTTTGCCGGACCCACTTTCCCCCACCAGCCCCAAGATCTGATTGCGCGGCAGGGTCAGCGAGACGTTGTTCACCGCCAGATGATCGACCGTGCGGGCGAAAAACCCAGAGCTGTGGCGCAGCTGATAGGTTTTCGAGACGTTTTTCAGCTCTAATGCCGGGATCATGCCAGTCTCCAACATGCAGCCGAACGGGTTTCGGAAAGCGGTTTGAAAATAGGGGCTTCTGCGGCGCATTGCGCATCGGCCTGACCGCAACGCGGATGAAACGGGCAGCCTGTGGGCGGGTTGGCCGGGTTTGGCGAGGCCCCGGCGATCTCCACCAGCCGCTGCTTGCCCGGTGTGCGACCGGGCATCGAGGCCATCAATGCTTGGGTATAAGGATGCAAGGGTGCATCGAAAATATCCTGCACCGGCGCGGTTTCCATCACGCGGCCGCCATACATCACCACAACCCGGTCTACGGTTTCCGCGACCACGCCCAGATCATGCGTCACCATGATCAGCGCCATGCCTAGCTCAGTTTGCAACTGCTTGATCAGGTGCAATATCTGCGCCTGAATGGTCACGTCCAGCGCCGTGGTCGGCTCGTCCGCGAACAGGATTTGCGGGCGACAGGACAAAGCCATCGCAATCATCGCACGCTGCAACATGCCGCCCGAGAGCTGGTGCGGATAGCTGTTCAGAATCGCCTCGGGGGTCTTGATCTCTACCCGCGCCAGCAACGCGGCAGCCTCCACCGCTGCCGCTGATTTCGAGATATCGCGATGCGCGCGGATGGTTTCGACGATCTGATGCCCGATGGTGAACACCGGATCAAATGCCGTCATCGGGTCTTGAAACACCATTGCCGCGATCCGGCCCCGCACCGCCGCCAGTTGCGCGCGCCCGGCCCGCAGCATATCGACTCCGGCCAATTCCAGCTTATCCGCCAAAATCCGCGACGGTGGTTCACGCAACAACCGCAACGCCGCCATGCAGGTCACCGACTTGCCAGAGCCGGATTCGCCCACAATCCCAACGCTTTCCCCCGCCGCCACGCGCAAGGACACCCCGCGCACCGCCTGCACCACGCCCTCGTGTTGCGGGAAGCTGACGGTCAAGTTTTCGATATTCAGCAGGGTCATACGCGCTCCAAACGAAGCCCCCCGGCCAAAACCGGGGGGCATGGGGGATTATTTCGACACATGCGTGTAGAAATACAGCGCCAACTGCCGCAAGGGCGCGAAGCCCAGCTTGTTCGGCTTGGTGCCGTCGCCCTTCAGGTCCGCCGACACCACCGCATTGGTGATCGGATGCACCAGCGGCACGAACGAGGCATTGTCGATCAGCACCTGTTCGGCCTGCTCATAAAGCTTCTCGCGATCCTCCCATTTCGGGGCGCTGTCGGCCTTGGCGACCAGATCGTCATAGGCTTGCAGATGGTGGTCGTGGCGGCCGCCATTGTAGAAGATGCCGTAGAAGTTCGACGGGTCGAGATAATCGTATTCATAGGGTGCGAGGAACAGGTTGTTCTTCTTCTCCATCATGCCATCCATCCAGTCTTTGGTCGGCATCACTTTGATATTCATGGTGATTCCTAGAACATCTTTGAACTGCGCTTGCAGATATTGCAGCATCGGGCCCGAGATAGCACCATTATAGCCGCCCTGATCGCGATACCATATCTCGACCTCGGGGAAGCCCTCGCCACCGGGATAGCCCGCGTCGGCCATGAATTTCTTCGCCTTTTCCGGGTCGAAAACGGCTTGCGAGGTGATCACATCATTGTACCCCGGATAGCCCGGCGGCAGCAAAGATTTGCCCGGAATGGCGAGGTCTTTCAGCACCGTCGCCGTCATCTCATCGCGGTTGATCGCGGCCTGAAACGCGCGGCGGACGTTGATATTGTCGAAGGGCGGCATATCGAGGCTGAACGAGATATAGGTGGTCGCGAACACCGCGTTCTTGGCGATCTGGCCCGGAAAGCGTTGCTCCACAAAGGGAATTTGGCCTGCGTTCAGATAGGAAAAATCCGCCTCGCCTGCCATGAAGGCGGGCAGACCAACCTCTGGCGCGCCCAGGGACGGGTCGATTTCCAGCCGATCCACCTGCGGCTGCCACGGCCCGGTGTAGGTTGGGTTCTTCACCAGAACCATCTTGTTGTTGGACTTTTCCCAAGATTCCACGATGAACGGGCCGGAGGACACCAAAGTGTCGACATTGGCGGCGTAATCGTCGCCCAGCTTGTCCCAGACGTGTTTCGGCACCGGATACCACAGGCTGACGACGCTCGGCAGATAGGGCTTTGGTGCTGCGGTTTTGACTTCAAGCGTCAGATCGTCGACCGCTTTGATGCCCAAAGTGGCGACGTCTTTCTCACCCTTGGTCACCGCATCCCAATTCTCAATCCCACCCGCATAACCCCAATACCAGGCGAAATCATAGCCGGTGGTGGCGGCACGTTGCAGCGCGAAGATGTAATCAGATGCCTTCAGCGGCTCGCCATCCGACCACAGCAGACCGGGGCGCAGCTTGAAGGTCCAGGTCAGCCCGTCTTCGGATTGCGTCCACGACTCAGCCGCCATCGGGTTCAGCACATAGTCGTTGTCAAAGCTGGTCAGCGGCAACTGGATGATCTCGGGGTTGCCCGCGCGAGCGTAGACGGTTTTCATGTAATCCATATAGGTGCCAGAGGTGCTATCCCCCGCACTATATACAGTGGTCTGCGCCGCGATCGGCGTCGTCGCCAGCAGCGTGGCTGTCACCAGCGCGCCTGCGAGTTTCAGGAACTGTCGCATCTATTCCTCCGTGTTGACGCCCGTGCTCGGGCCTTTCATTGGCAGGATGCCCGGGTCTGCCCGGTGCATTTTGACCGCTGGCGCCAAGGCGACGTGGGGTCAATTTCAAATGTCTGACAAATTCTGAACCGTCGCGCAATACACGCGTTGCTGTGGGCCGGAGATTCCTCTCAAACGGTTGACCCTGTCCTGCCTGCGGCTATGGTCGCGGGCAAAACAGGCAAAGGATGGCGCGATGACCCCCTCGATTGATCCGGTGAAGCTGGCGAAACTGGCCGAAGTGGCGGTGCATGTCGGCGTGGCGCTGCAGCCGGGGCAGGATCTGATTCTGACCGCCCCGATGACCGCCCTGCCCTTGGTGCGGCTGATCGCAGCCGCCGCTTATCGCGCGGGCGCGGGCGTGGTGACACCAATTTTCGCCGATGAGGCGATTGCCTTGGCGCGCTATCAGCATGGGGCGGATGCAAGTTTCGATACCGCCCCGAACTGGCTCTACAACGGCATGGCCGAAGCCTTCGCCAAGGGTGCCGCCCGGATGGCGATTGTCGGCGACAACCCGATGCTGCTGGCGGGGGAAGACCCGGCAAAGGTCGCGCGGGCGGGCAAGGCGAATTCCTTGGCTTACCAGCCGGCTTTGGCGAAGATCGCGGGCTTTGATATCAACTGGTCGATCTGCTCCTATCCGGGCGAGGCTTGGGCGCGGCAGATTTTCCCGGATTTGGACGCGGATGCTGCGGTGCATAAGCTGGCCGAGGCGATTTTCGCAGCCTCGCGTGTGGATCAGGCGGATCCGGTAGCGGCTTGGGTCACGCATAACGCCGCCTTGCAGACGCGGACCACATGGCTGAACGGCAAGCGTTTTGCGGCTTTGCGCTTTACCGGCCCCGGCACCGATCTGACCGTCGGTCTGGCGGATGGCCATGAGTGGCAAGGCGGGGCATCGACCGCGAAAAACGGCGTCACCTGCAATGCCAATATCCCGACCGAGGAAGTTTTCACCACGCCGCATGCCCTGCGGGTGGAGGGATTTGTCAGCGCCACCAAACCCTTGGCGCATCAGGGCACGTTGATTGAAAACATTCAGGTGCGGTTCGAAGCGGGCCGGATTGTCGAGGCGAAAGCCACCAAGGGCGAGGCGGTGTTGCAAAAGCTGATCGACAGCGACGAGGGCGCGCGGCGCTTGGGCGAGGTGGCTTTGGTGCCGCATGGCTCGCCGATCTCGCAATCCGGGCTGTTGTTTTACAACACCTTGTTTGATGAAAACGCCGCCTGTCACATCGCTTTGGGCCAGTGCTATGCCAAATGTTTCCTGAACGGTGCTGCGCTTTCGCCCGACCAGATCGCGGCGCAAGGGGGCAATGCCAGCATGATTCATGTCGACTGGATGATCGGCTCGGGGCTGGTGGATGTCGACGGAATCGGCGCGGATGGCACAGCGGAAGCGGTGTTCCGACGTGGGGAATGGGCCTGAGGCGGGGCGTTTGCGGCCCGCCGCTGGGGGTTTCACACCCCCAGACCCCCGTGGGATATTTGAGCCAGTATGAAAGCAAATTTTAATCAAATTGTTTGAACTTAGGCATAGGCAATCGCCGCTATTTCACCTGAAGCGTCTTCAGATATTCCGCCAATTCGACCAGCCGGATCGGCGTCGGCGTGGCAATGCCATCCCCGCCGTCATAGGGCACGGTCTCGCCCTCGAGCAACGCTGCGAAATCGGGCATCACGCCCTGCCCCTTTTTGCCCGCATAGCCCCAGATCTGCGCCATCACCTTGGTGGTCGGGAAACTGCCCTTGTTGCGTGCGGCCAAAGTGCTGAGATCGGCGGGCTTTTTGCTAAGCCCGGCTGCCGTCTCGCCATCGCCCTTGCCGGTTGGCCCATGACAGGCCGCGCAATAGTCGTTGTAATCCTGCGCGCCGGTGGTTTTCTCGGACGGCTTGCCGGTTTCCACACAGGCAGACAGCACCAAAGCGGCGCCAAGCAGCAAGTTTCGCATGATGTTCTCCTGTTCGCAGGCGCTAGGATGCCCCGAAATGCCGCGCCTGACCTTGATCTGTATCAGGAGGTGACAACGCGACCTTTGTCCAGCCGCACCACGCGGTCCATCCGGGCGGCAAGCTCCATATTATGGGTGGCGATCAGCGCGGCAAGGCCAGTTTCACGCACCAAAGCCATCAGCGCGCCGAACACCTGATCCGAGGTGCCGGGGTCGAGGTTTCCCGTCGGTTCATCCGCCAACAGAAGTTTCGGCTTGTTGGCCAGCGCCCGACAAAAAGCGACGCGCTGTTGTTCGCCGCCCGACAAAGCCGCGGGTCGGTGGCTGGCACGGGGCAGCACCCCGACATGCGCCAGCAGATCGCGCGCACGGGCCTCGGCCTCGGCTTTCGGCACACCATTGGCAAGCTGCGGGATCACCACGTTTTCCAAGGCAGTAAACTCGGGCAGCAGGTGGTGGAATTGGTAGATAAAGCCGACATCATTGCGCCGCGCCTCGGTCCGGGCCTTGTCGCCCAAGCCCACCATATTGCGCCCGCCCAAGGCGACCGAGCCTTCATCCGGCGTGTCCAAGAGCCCCGCGATATGCAGCAGCGTCGATTTGCCAGCGCCAGAAGGGGCGACCAGTGCCACCACCTCGCCGCGCTTCACTTCCAATGTCGCGCCATGCAGCACCATCACTTCTGATGGCTTACCGCGATTGTAGCATTTCTCAATGCCCGCCAGTTCCAGCGCAAACTCACTCATAGCGCAAAGCCTCCACCGGGTTCATCCGGGCGGCTCGGCGCGCGGGGAAAATCGTGACGATGAAGGACAGACCCAGCGACAAAGCCATCGCCGAGGCCACATCGCCCAGCTTCAACTCGGCCGGCAGCGCATAGATGCCGCGGATCGACGGATCCCAGACATCGCCGCCCGTCACCAGATTGATCGCAGCCACCACCTGATCTATATAGGTCGCAAACAGACAGCCGATCACCACGCCCATCAGCGTGCCCACCACGCCGGTAAACGCCCCGCAGATGAAGAAAATCCGCAGGATCGAGCCTTCGGTCAGCCCCATTGTGCGCAAAATCCCGATATCGCGGCCCTTGTTCTTCACCAGCATGATCAAGCCGGAAATGATGTTCAGCGTCGAGATCAGCACAAGGATCGACATGATCAGGAACATCACATTGTCTTCAATTTTCAAGGCGTTGAGGTAACTTCCCGCTGAATCCATCCACGTCCACAGCATCGCATCCTGCCCCGCAGCCCCCATCACCGCATCGCGGTAGCTGTCAATCGCTTCGGGGTCCTTCACCATCACCGCGAATTCATCCGCCAGATTTTCGCGATTGAAATAGCTCTGCGCCTCGGCGAAGGGCATATACATCCGGCTTTGGTCGATCAGATAATTGCCGGAAGTGAAGACATAAACCACCGGATAAGCGTTGATGCGCGGGCTGAACCCCATCGGGCTTTTGACGCCAGAGGGCGAGATCACCCGCACCTTGTCGCCCACCGTCACCCCCAAAGTACGCGCAAGGCCAGAGCCAATCGCGATGCCGTGGTCAAAATCATCCAGATTGCCATAGGCATCCGCGCCGTCGCCAATGCGGGGAATGCGGCGCAGATCGGCCAGCCGCAGCCCAAACACCTCGGCCCCGCTGGTGCCATCGCCAATCGCGGTCAGCATCACCTGACCCTTGATCTGCGGGGCCGCCTCGGTCACGCCCGGCACAGCCGCCAGCTTCGCTGCAATCGCATCGTAATCGGCAAAACCCTTCACCATTTGGCCTTCAGCGTCGATATGCCCCGCCGAATACACCGTCACATGCGCGTTCGATCCAAGGAAAGTCGACACCAACTCGGTGCGAAAGCCCGAGCGCACCGCCAGTGTCACGATCAGGGCGAATACCGCCAAAGTGATGCCGATCAGGCTGATCCAAGTCATCACCGACACGCCGCCCTCGGCACGTTTGGCGCGCAAATAGCGCCAGGCAATCATGAATTCAAAGCGCGAGAACGGGGAGGTCGAGGCCAAGATGCTGCTCTTTCTTTTTCGCGCCAAAGTGCAACGTTAAAGCAGCAGGGTCAAGGAACGCTTGTGTGACGGCGGCCAGCAGCGCTGGCACGCAATATTAT
>CAYLYV010000073.1:0-22825 GCA_964387655.1 uncultured Cypionkella sp.
AGCTGTGGCCGGTGACCCAGCCCACATCGGCCGTGCACCAGAACACATCGCCGTCGTGGTAATCAAAGGTGATCTGTTGCGTCATCGCGGCATAAACCAGATAGCCGCCCGAGGTATGCACCACGCCCTTCGGCTTGCCGGTCGAGCCCGAGGTATAGAGGATGAACAGCGGATCTTCCGCGCCCATCTCGACATAGGGGCAATAGGGCTTGGCGGCGACCATCTCGGCCTTCACGTCAATATCGCGGCCCTCGGTCCAGTGGGTCTGATCGCCGGTATGCTTGACGACAAGGCATTTCACCCGGTCATCGCAATGCCGCAAGGCTTGGTCGGCGTTGTTTTTCAGCGCGGTTTTCTTGCCGCCGCGTGGGGCGAAATCGGCGGTGATCACCACCTTGGCTTCGGAATCGTTGATGCGGTTTGCCAAAGCATCCGGCGAGAAGCCCGCGAAAACGATGGAATGGATCGCGCCGATCCGCGCACAAGCCAGCATCGCATAGGCGGCCTCGGGGATCATCGGCAGATAGATCACCACGCGGTCGCCGCGCGACACGCCGTGCGACTTCAGCACATTCGCCATGCGCGAGGTGTTTTCGAGCAGTTGCGCATAGGTGATGTGCAGGGCGGGGGTTTTCGGATCATCCGGTTCCCAGATGATTGCGGTCTGGTTGGCGCGGGTGATCATATGGCGGTCGATGCAGTTGGCCGAAACGTTCAGCGTGCCGTCTTCAAACCATTTGATCGAGACTTCGCCCAAGCTGAAATTGGTGTCTTTGACGCGGGTAAAATCCTTGATCCAGTCAATGCGCTGGCCTTCCTTGGCCCAAAACGCGGTCGGATCAGCGATAGAGGCCGCATACATCGACTCATATTCTGCGGCGTTCACATGCGCATGGGCGACAAATTCTTCAGAAGCCGCATATTTCTGCGCAGCAGCGTGATCCGACATAACTCTCTCCCCAGTTCCCAGTCAGGTCTTGCGACCCGTCCCAACGGCCTGCCGGATAGGGCAGGGCTCCCCCGTTTGTTACCTGATCATAGCGCAGTTGTAAAATATTTGGTAACTCTTTTTATTCATGCGATTTTCCTGTAAATAAATTGACAAATTAGGCGGTGAATTTTGTCAATAATTAGAAAATTGGCAATGAAATGACGGTACGTCATATCGGCAGATTAAGGTTGAAGGACAGCAGGGGGAAGGGCGGGGGCAAAGCGCGGATCATTTGGCGGGCTGTGGGTGCGCGTCGGATCGGCGCAGCGCGGCGCGGATTGCCCCGTTCACAAAAGGGTGATTCGGGTGATAATCGCACGGCACCCCCGGCAGCCCCGTCTCGCCACCGAAGGCCTGCTTTCCGGTTTCAAAGGCCAAATATGACCCAAAAACGCCCCGATCCCATAGCTGTCGCCGATGCAGAGGCCCGCGCCTTGGCGCTGTCCTTGATGCAGGCGCATCATGCCGCCTTGGCGTGGAGCGATGCCGAAACCCAGACCCCCGGCATCAGCCGAATCGCGTTCGGGTTGGACCCTGACGGCGTGCCGATGGCGCTGATCTCGGGTCTTGCCCCGCATACGGCGGCTTTGCGCGCCAACCCCGCCTGTGCGCTGATGCTGGGCGAGCCGGGGGCCAAGGGCGATCCGCTGACCCATCCGCGTCTGATGATCCGGGCTTTGGCGGAATTTGTCCGCCCGGATGACCCCGCCCGCGTCAGCCTGCGGGCGCATTGGCTCAAGGGCCACCCGAAGGCGACCCTTTACATTGACCTGCCCGATTTTGCTTTCGTGCGCCTTGTGCCGCAATCGGCGCTGCTGAACGGTGGCTTTGGCAAGGCCTTCCGCTTCAGCGCGGAAGACCTGCGCCCCTAACGCCCCGCCGCCCCGGACTTGATCCGGGGCCTCATGGGCAGCGCAGAGGCCCCGGATCAAGTCCGGGGCGGCGGGGAGCGTGTCTCAAACCGGATTATCCACCCGCAGCGTCACCTGCGCCTTACCCTTCACCGGGCTGGGCCATTTCAGATGGGCGAACTGCCCGCCCGCGCCCTGCTCGACCTGCGCATAGGGCGTGACAAACTGCGCCGCCCCCGCGCCATTGGTGATCGCGCCCTCCGCCACCACCGCCGTGACATTGCGCGCCCGCCCGCCAAACGGCAGCAGGTTGTTGCTGTTCACCGCCCAAGTGTCCGATTCGGTGTTCTGGATATGCTCGACCAGCATCGGACTGACCGCCCGCTGCACCACGCCGTTGAAGGTGTTCTGCTCAAAATTCACATTGCGGAACGAGTTGAACGCCAGCGTGGCGTAGCTGGTGTCAATCGACTCCACCCGGTCAACATCCTCGCCGCGCGCCGAGAACACATTGCTGCTCACCGTCAGCCCCGAGACAAAATGCCCCGGCCCGCGCGGCGTCACCACGATCCAGGCAAACCAAGGCGCTGTGTGCTGGCAGATGAAGATATTGCCGGTGATGGTCAGCCCGCCAAAGGAATATTCGCTGCCAAAGGTCGGGGTGGCATCATGCTCATTCGACATCTCGATGAAGTAGTTGTCGACGTAATTCCCGGTGAAAAAGGTTTTCGAGTTTGGCAAGGTCAGCACCACCCCGGCGCGACGGATGCCGTTCAGCAGCACGTCATCGCCGCCGAAAAAGTGGTTGCCGAGAAAGATCGCGCCCGACCCTGCCACCACGCCAAAATGCGCAAACCGCGAGGCCCGGTTGTTGCGGATCTTGATGTCATTGGCATTGGCGTTGAACACAATCGACACCCGGTTCTGCGCGGGCAGCCCCTGATCCGCCGAGAAAAACTGGCAGCGGTCGATGTGCAGATCCTGACAGCCTTCCCCGGTGGAGGTGATCGCGCGGTCCTTCACCAGCCCGAACATACATTCCGACACATCGAAAATCGCCCCCGCCGTGGCCAGACTGATGCCGCTGGCGATGCCCCCGCAGCTGAACTCCACCTCTTTGATCTGAAACCGGGTCAGCTCGGTAAATCCCGAGAAATCAAGCATATAGGCATAGCGATCAAAGGTGAATGACCGCGTCCCCGCTGCCGCCCACAACGGGCGGCTCAGCGTGATCGTGCTGGTGCCGACGTTTTTCGAGGTGACATAAACCTCGCGCCCGACCCCGGTGCCGCTGATCCGCGCCCCCACCGGGATCGCCGCGATATTGGCCACCCCGGTCAACACCAGCGGATTGGCCATCGCATAGGTCGCCACCGCACTCACCGTCTGCGTGTTCCACGCTGTCCCCGGCACGGCCACCAGATTGCCGTTCACCAAAGCCCGCCGGGTCGAGAAACTGCTCAACCCGCACAAAGCCGCCACATTGATCGGTGCGGTCAGTTCCACCCGCCGCCCGTTCAGATCCAGCGTCACATGGTCGGTGAAATAGAACAGCACCTGCAACGCCTTCTTGAAGCCGGTAAGCTCGCTGCCAAACGCCGCCGCATAGGTGTCGAGGTTATAGTTGCGGGTGCAGGCCAGACGCTGGCTGTCCGGCATCACAAGCGTGCCCTCAAACTGCACCGGGTTCTCGAAGGTCAGGTGTGATCCGATGTAATACACCCCCGGCGACACCACCACGGTCTTGCCCGCCGCCGCCGTATCCGCCGCATCAAACGCCGCGCGATCATCGGTGACGCCATCGCCCACCGCACCATAATCGCGCACATCGACCCAGTCGAACATCTCGGCATGAAACACATCCGTCACATCCTCGATGGTGATGTCGTCAATCCTGACCACGCCGCCGGTCGGCCCGGTCAGATCCAGCCCGAAATGCCCAAAGGCGGGGGCCGTGCCCCAGACCATATCCACCCCCGGCCGGTTGCCCGACCCGATGATGGCGCTGACCACCACCACCGCGCCATATGCCGTCAGCGCCACATCCGGCCCCTGCTGATCGGCGCTGGTCACATTGCTGCCAGAGCCTGATCCCGCCCACCCCGCAATCCGCACCGCCGGCAGCGCGCCACTGATCGCCTTCACCCGCGCCGTCACCCGTAGATACATGCCGGGCTGGCAGGGAATCGCCTGAAAGCAGCGCAGCTTTTGCACAGCGCTGGTTTTCTGCAACTCCAGACAGCCCGCGAAATCCTGATCGGCGGGCACATAGGCCGCATTGGCCTGCCCGAGATACGAGCCCTGACCGCTCAGGCCATCCTCCCGCGACCACAGGGCAAGTCCGGCCGAGAACGGCGGCGGCATCAACACCAGCCCTTGGGTAATTGCCTTGTTCATCGCGTCACCTCGCCTCGTTTTGCCAATAAACCCACCACCGCTGCGGCGCGCGCAGGGCATAAGGCCGAAGTGCTACAGACAAAGCGTTAACCACCGCCAACAGCGGCGCGCGCTGCCACAGGGGATTTTGCGACAGATTTTGCGGCGCGTATTTCCGCATCCATCGGCAAGCTGCCGCCTAAAAAACAGCCAACCCACGAATCAGATGGCGTGAGGTGCTGTTTTTTGGGAATAAACTGTGCTATTCAACCGGAAATAGAGCGTAGATTTTACCCAGCCTATTGCGACAGCTTGTGCCTTTTGTTGACCAAGGATCCCCAGATGAACCCCTATGTATATCGGCTGCTGTCGATGGACCGAGGCAAAAAGCGGGTGCTTCAGGTTGCGGTTGATTTGCTGCTGCTGCCGATGATGTTCACCCTCGCAATGTGGCTCAAGCTGGACGGGTTTGGGTTTCTGCATGAGCCGCAGGTTTGGCTGGTGCTGATCCCGGTGCTGCCTGTCACCATTTTCACCTTCGTGCGGCTGGGATTTTACCGCGCCGTGTTGCGCTATATCGCCGGGCGTGCGCTGATCACCATCCTGATGGGCTCGTTGATCTCTGCGGTGACCATGACGGTTGTGGCGCAACTGGCTGATCTGCCGGTGCCGCGTGCGGTGCCGCTGATCTATATGTTGCTGACCTTCCTTTGCATCGGCGGCGTGCGCTTTGGCTTTCGGGAGTTGGTGAACTACGCGCAAAACCGCCGCAAGGAACGTGTGGCGATCTATGGCGCGGGGGCGGCAGGGCGGCAGTTGTTGCAAGTGCTGCATCAGCGCAGCGACTATGTTCCGGTGGCCTTCATCGACGACTCAACCCAAGCGCAGGGCACCCATGTCGGCGGCTTGATGGTCTATTCGCCGTTGCAGATTGAAACGCTGATCCGCAACAACGGCGTCAATGTCGTGCTGCTGGCGATCCCCTCGGCCAGCAAATCCCGCCGCAATGAAATCCTGAAATCACTGGAATCCCACCCCCTGCTGATCCAGACCGTGCCGGGTCTCGACGATATCATGACCGGCAAGGCCAGCATTGATCAGATCAACGACATCAGCATTGAAGACCTGCTCGGCCGTGATCCGGTGCCGCCGCAGCGTGAGCTGTTGGGGGCCAATATCACCGGCAAAGTGGTTATGGTCACCGGGGCAGGCGGGTCGATTGGCTCTGAGCTGTGTCGCCAAATCCTGCGGCTGAAGCCGAAGCGGCTGGTGCTGTATGAAATTTCAGAACTGGCACTTTACACCATCGAGCAGGAACTGACGACGATGCAGGCGGCGATGCGCTCGAACGTGGCGCTGTCGCCAGTGATGGCTTGCATCAAATCGGCGCGGCTGGTGGATCGCACCCTGCGGCATTTCGGGGTAGAGACGGTCTATCACGCCGCCGCCTACAAACATGTGCCTTTGGTCGAACACAACATCGCCGAAGGCGTGCGCAACATCGTGTTCGGCACCGCCACTTTGGCCGAGGCCTCGATTGCCGCCGGGGTGAAGGCATTCATCCTGATCTCGTCGGACAAATCGGTGCGCCCGACCAATATCATGGGTGCCTCAAAACGTTTGGCCGAATTGGTCTGCCAATCGCTCGCCGATGCGCCGCGCAATGCTGGCACCACGATTTCCATGGTGCGCTTTGGCAATGTGCTGGGCTCGTCCGGCTCGGTGATCCCGCTGTTCCGCCGCCAGATCGAGGCGGGCGGCCCGATCACCGTGACGCATCCCAAGATCACCCGCTTCTTCATGACCATCCCCGAGGCCGCACAACTGGTGATCCAAGCCGGGGCGATGGCACAGGGGGGGGAAGTCTTCGTGCTGGATATGGGCGATCCGGTGCTGATCACCGAACTCGCCGCGAAAATGGCGCGTTTGCATGGGCTCAAGCCGATCATCTTCACCGATCCCGTGGTGGAAAAACCCGGCAAGGGTGAGATTGGCATCGTGTTCACCAAACTGCGCCCCGGTGAAAAGCTGCATGAGGAATTGCTGATCGGCAACGATCCAAAACCCACCAGCCATCCGCGCATCGTGTCGGCCACCGAATGTCGCCAGCCCTTGGATGAGCTGTCCGCCGCTCTGGTGCAGCTGGCGCAGGCCTGCGACCGCAACGATATCGAACGCATCCGCAAGATCATGATTGATCAGCAAACCGCTTACCAGCCGACCAGCGAAATCTTCGATCAATTCTGGACCGGCGAAGATGAGCTTGATGCCTCCGCCGAGAAAGCCACCCCCGATCAACGCCGCCTGACCTTGGTGCATGGCTAAGCCCTGCAGCGCGTCGGTTTGCCCATCCCGCGGGGCTGGATTTTCAGCGCAGCAGGTGCGGGGATTCTTGCCGATTTGCATCGGCATCCGCACCACAAGCACGGTATTTTCCTGTCGCATTGGTGGTATTTGCGAAAAATTTCGCCTATGAATAAAGCGAGGTGCCCAAGTCATAGGGCGCACAGGGTGGGGTTGGCAGGCATGACGCGATCGAAATATCTGGTTTTGTGCGGGCTCTGCGGTGTGTTCGCTTTGCCTGCGCAGGCCGAAATGCGCCCCACACTTGGGTTTTCCGGCGTCACCGGCCTGATCGACATGCCTTCGGGCGAGCAACAAAGCGACGGCACCTTGTCGGTGGTGAAATCGCAATTCGGCCCGATTGGCCGCACCACATTGACGTTTCAGATCACCCCAAGGCTGTCGGGCAGTTTCCGCTATTCTTCGGTGAAAGACTGGTTTGATCCGCCGGAAGACGGCATCACCACCTATGCCGACCGCAGCTTTGATCTGCGCTATCAGCTGACCTCGGAAGGCCGCTATGTCCCGGCGATCACCGTCGGTCTGCAAGACATCATCGGCACTGGCGTGCAATCGGGCGAATATATCGCCGCCACCAAGACCTTCGGCGACAAGGTAAAAGTCACCGCTGGTCTGGGTTGGGGCCGCTATGGCAGCTATGGCAGCATCGGCGCGCCGTTTGGCGATCGCCCGGCGGTCGATTTCGGCAAAGGTGGCAATCTGCGCACCGGACAGTGGTTCCGCGGCGAAATGGCTCCCTTCGCCGGGGTTGAGTGGAAAGTGAACGACCAGTGGTCGCTCAAGGCCGAGTATTCCTCTGACGCCTATGTCGAAGAAGCCGAGAACCGCGCCACGTTTGAACGCAACTCCCCGTTCAACTTCGGCGTCGAATACACCACCAAGGCCAATATGCGGCTGGGCCTCTATTCGCTTTACGGCTCCAAAATCGGTTTCTCGGTGCAAATCGCGCTCGACCCCTTCAAAAACCCACGCGGCGGCCCGCGTGGCCCCGGCCCGCTGCCGGTCACTGCAAGCGCTGCCGCCAAAAGCTGGGGGCCAAACTGGGTCAACGACCGCGGCACTCAAACCGCGATGCGCGATCAGACCCAAGCCATCCTGTCGCGCGACGGCATCACCATCGAAAGCATGGCGATCAGCGCTAACCGCGTGCATCTGCGCATCCGCAACACCAAGCTCGACAACGCGCCGCAAGCCATTGGCCGCACTGCCCGCGCGCTGAGCGCCACCATGCCCGCCTCGATTTCCAGTTTTGAGATCGTGGCCATGGCGCAAGGCGTGCCTTTGTCAAACGTCGTTATCCGCCGCGCCGATCTTGAGGCGCTGGAATTTGCCCCCGGTGCAGACCTCGCGATGGATCAACGCGTGCAGGTGCTGCCCGTGGCGGCAGCCCTACCCGAAGGCGCGATCCGCACCAACGGCTTGTATCCGCGCTTCAAATGGGGCCTCGCGCCCTATGTCGCCACCAGCCTGTTTGATCCCGGCAAGCCGCTACAGGCCAATGTCGGCGTCCGGCTGACCGCGCGCTATGACATTGCCCCCGGATGGGTGCTTTCGACCTCAATCGCCAAGCCGATTTACAAGGGGATTGAGCGGTCCACCTTCCCGTCCGACAGCAAATTGCCGCATGTGCGCAGCGATGCCAATCTCTACACGTTGAATGGCGACCCTTCCATCGAACGGCTGACCCTCGCTTGGTATGCCAAACCCGCGCCCGAACTCTACAGCCGCATCACGGTCGGCTATCTGGAGCGGATGTACGGCGGTATCTCGGGTGAGGTGCTGTGGCAGCAACCCGACAAGCCCTATGCTATCGGGGCCGAGATCAACTATGTCCAACAGCGCGACTATGATCAGTTGTTCGGCTTTCGGGATTACAGCATCGTCACCGGCCATATCTCGGGCTATTACAGCTTCGGCGGCGGCTATCACGCCCAGTTGGACGTCGGCCGCTACCTTGCTGGCGATTATGGTGCGACACTTGCGCTGGACCGTGAATTTGCCAATGGCATCAAAGTCGGGGCTTTTGCCACGCTGACCGATGTGCCGTTTGACACCTATGGCGAAGGCTCGTTCGACAAAGGCCTCCGCATCTCGCTGCCGATGAGCTTCTTTACTGGGGCGCAGACGCAAAAGGTTTCAAAAGTGACGCTGCGGCCGTTGTTGCGCGACGGTGGCGCGCGGCTGTCGGTCGAAGGCCGCCTGTATGAGACAGTCCGGCAATATCAGGAAACCGACCTTGACGCCGCCTGGGGGCGGTTCTGGAGATGATCTTGCGCCGCAGCCTGTTGACCTTAGCCGCAGTCGTCTCACTCGCCGCCTGCAATGCAGCGGCGGTAAAAACCGCCGCCAGCAAATTGCTCGGACCCGGCGGCTCGCCAGCGGTCAAGCCCGCTGCCGGCGCGCCGCAAATCTGGCTGACGCTGGTGTCGCGCGGCATCAAATTCCCGATGACGCAGATCAGCCAACGCGATGGCGTCACGATCTATGCCGCGAAAGACGGCGCGCAAGTGTTTTTGCGCAATGGCATTTTGATCGGCACGCGCGGTCTGGGTCGTGATCTGATGTCCGCCGTTGCGCCGACCCCTGCCGCTCTGCGCACAGGGGCCGCGCATCAGCGCAGCTATTACGACCTCGACGGCACCGATACGTCGATTCGCCACGTCTTCACCTGCACGGTTGAGCGGGATGCCGCCGCCGGAAATGCCATCGCCGAGGCCTGCACTGCCGATATCGGAACGATTCGCAACCAGTATTGGTTCGATTCTGCTGGTTCTGTAAGCAAATCGCGGCAATGGGTGTCGCAGGGTGTCGGATATGCCGCGGTTGAACGAAAAGATGGCTGATTACGCTTGCGTCAGACTTTTCTTTTAAGACTGCTCGCTGTATGGTTGCTGAGATCATCCATCCAACCGGAGTATTTAAATGAATAAGATCACTTCCTTCGCACTCGCGTCTTCGCTCGTTCTGGCTTCCTCCGCAGCTTTCGCTGGCGGCATTGTTGACCCGATTATCGAGCCGGTTCCGGTCGTTGTCGAAGAAAGCAGCTCGTCCTCGGCTACCCCGCTCTGGGCTATCATCGCTGGCGTCGTGGTTGTTGGCGCGCTTCTGTCGGGCGACGACAGCAGCTCCAGCTCGAGCACCACCGGAGAATAATACGAAATACGTTCTACCCCTTTAGCGGGTGGTTGTATGGAATGCGAAACGCTCAAGCTTTGCTTGGGCGTTTTGTTTTTTTGACAGTGCGGCTGTTCTGGCGGTTTGCGCATTGCCGCCCTAGGTGGTCATGCGAACTGCCGTCGCTTCTGCGAGCGGTACAGGTTTCTCAAAAGCAGAAACTTTGGCATGGGCTTCGACGGAAGCAACAGCCTGTGCTTTGCATCTCGGCGCGTAACGGTCCCGCTTCAGCCCATGTCTGATCCTGACGCTGCGACTGCAAACAGCACACGCAAGACGCCCCCGATCAAGTCGCCCCCGATCAAGCTACGATGCGGGCCAACATCCCGACAGAGGCTGTCCCACCTTCTCGGCGATCAGCGGGGGAAATGCTTAACTCTTCCTAAACGAAAATATGTAACCTATTGATATTTATGAAAGCCACCCCCTGTCCACGCGTGGACACGGTCTTCAATACCCCTTCCCCCGCGCCGAAATCGGCCAAACCGCCTCCACCACCCCACCCCTGACCCCCACATACCAATCATGAAGATTGCAGGTCGGATCACAATGCCCCGGCACCAGCCGCAGCTTATCATTGATCTTCAAAACTCCGCCCGGATCGCTGATCTCGCCATGCTCGTCCGAGCAGTTCCGATACTCCACCCCCAGCAGCCCAAACACCACCGGCAGCCCAGAATCCACCGCCACCGCCTTCAGCCCCGCATCACACACCGCCCAATCCGCCCGGACGTGACTCATCACCGAAGCCAGCACAAACAGCGCGTTCTCCCACACCCCCTGATCAAACCGCCGCCCGTCCTGATCCAACACCCGGCCATAATCCGCGTCCATGAACGCATAAGAGCCGCATTGCAGTTCATTATAGACGCCCGAGCCGCCCTCCAGCGGCCAACTCCCCGTTCCCGCCCCGCCGATAATATCGCACTCCAGCCCGACCGCCCCCAGCGCCGCGACCGCCTGCCTCACCTGCGAAACCGCAACTTCAATCGCCGCACTCCGATCCGCAAACAAAGTCAGATGCTGCATCGCGCCCTGATAGGCCTGCACCCCGGCAAATCGCAGCCCCTCCGCCGCCGCAATCGCCCGCGCCAGCCCCACAACGGCCTCCACCCCCCGCACCCCACAACGCCCCGCCCCGACATCCATCTCGACCAAGCATTCCAGCACCACGCCATGACGCCGCGCCGCTGCCGCCAAATCCGCCACATTTCCCGCATCATCCACACAAACAATCACCCGCGCCCCCCGCAGGACCAGCCGGGCCAGGCGGTCGATCTTTACCAAATCCGTCACCTGATTGGACACCAGAACATCCATCACCCCGCCGCGCACAAACGCCTCGGCCTCCGACACCTTCTGGCAACATACCCCGCAAGCGCCCCCCAACCGCATCTGCAACAACGCCACATCCACCGATTTGTGCATCTTGCCATGCACCCGGTGCCGCACCCCCAAAGCCTGCGCGGCGGCACCCATCTTGACGATATTGCGCTCCAAAGCTTCCATATCCAGCAGCAGACAAGGCGTCTGCACCTCCGCCTCCGTCATTCCGGGCAGCGCCGGAATATCATAGCCCAGCTCTAAACCGCTGAAATCCATCTGCCGTCTCCTTACAAATCCCTGCGCAGAGTTACCGAAAACCCAATCCTCCGCCACCTGTCGCGCAAGTGTCGAAAGTTTTTTTCAATCCCAGAATCCGTGCTATGCTGCACGTGCATCCTATCTTCACCCCGGCCCCGCTGCGGTGCCGCGTAAAAGGGCCGTCCCATGTCGAACCCACCCCGCTTGCGTGGCCGCCCGAAATCTACCACCGACAAGACCGAGCAGAACACCGTTCAGGCCCTTGATCGCGCGCTGGGTCTGCTGAAATTGCTGGCTGACAGTTCCGGGATGACCCTGTCAGAGCTCGCCGAACGCAGCGCACTGCCCGTTGCCACCGTGTTCCGCGCTTTGGTGACTCTGCAAGGTCACGGCATGGTCGAACTCGAAGACCCCGGCCAAGTCTGGCACATCGGCCCCGGCACCTTCCGCGCTGGATCGGCCTTTCTGAAGCGCACCAAAATCACGGAACGCGCCCGCATGCCGATGGAGGCTTTGCGCGACGCCACCGGTGAAACCGTCAGCCTCGGTATCGAGGCCGCGGGCGAAGTTCTGTTCTTGGCCCAAGTCGAAGCCGCCGCCGATCTGCGCGCCTTTTTCCCGCCGGGCAGTACTGGGCTGATGCATCTTTGCGCGCCCGGCAAGGCGCTTCTGGCGTGGTATTCAACGGAAAAGGCAGAGGAAATCCTACAACGAAAGGGCATGGCCCGCGCCACCACCCTCTCGCTCTCTAGCCCCGAAAGCCTCAGCCGCGACCTTGCCCGCACGCGTGAGCGCGGCTTTGCCATTGACGATCAAGAGCGCGCTGAAGGCATGCGCGGCGTTGCCGCCCCGATCTTCAACGCTTTCGCCGAACCGGTCGCCGCCATCAGCATCGCGGGCCCGACCTTCCGTATGGGCCTGTCCGACGCCACCCGTTTTGGCAGCCTTGTGCGCGCGAGCGCTGACCAGATCACCGAGGCCACCGGCGGCAAAATCCCCTAAGCCTTGCTCTTTTTGAAATACTCCCGCGCGGAGCGCTGCGCCGTTGTCTCCAGCGCGCCAATTATTTGATCAAAACCCCGTCGTCCCCATTGATCGACGCCCGATCCCGTGATCAGACTTGGCCCAATCGTCAGAAAGGGCAAGGCATGAACCTGTTCATCAATGGCTTTGGTCGCATCGGTCGTTCGGTGTTGCGCGCGGCGCTGAAAGGGGCTGCGCCGGGGGCGAAGATTGTTGGCATCAATGATATCGCTGCCGCCGAGATGTGCGCCTATCTCTTTGAATTCGACTCGGTTTTTGGGCCTTGGCCGGGGCAGGTCAGTCTTGACGGCACCGGTTTGGTGATCGACGGCTTGTCGATCCCGCTACACCGCACGCCGGATATTTCCAGCCTTGCGTTGAAGGGCGTTGACGTGGTGCTGGAATGTACCGGCCGCGCCGATGCCCGCGAAATGGCGACGCGCGGCTTGCGCGGCGGTGCCCGTAAAGTGCTGATCTCTGGCCCGTCGAAAGCCGCCGATCTGACCGTGGTTCTGGGCGCGAATGAGGGCGAGTTGACCAGCCAGCAGATCGTCTCCAACGCCTCTTGCACCACCAACGCCTTGGCCCCCTTGGCCCGGTTGATCCATGAAAACTGGGGTGTGGTGACCGGCTCGATGACCACGATCCACTGCTACACCGGCAGTCAGCCCACGGTGGATGCCCCCGCCGCCGATTTCGCCCGCTCCCGCGCTGCCGCTCTGTCGATGGTACCGACGACGACTTCGGCGCAGCGCCTGCTGGATCAGGTCTTGCCGCAAATCGCAGGGCGCATTGAGGGCTCGGCGGTGCGGGTGCCGACGGCATCGGTGTCCGCCGTTGATCTGGCGGTGATGACGGAACGCGCCACGACAGTGGCCGAGGTGAACGCAGCCCTGACTGCTGTAGGAGGGGTGATCGGTTCAACCGAGAAAGCGCTGGTGTCCACCGACCTGCGCGCCCGCCCGGAAAGCATTGTGATGGCCTTGCCGGAAACCCGCGTGACCAAAGGCGGCATGCTGCGGGTGTTCGGTTGGTATGACAATGAATGGGGCTTTTCCAACCGGATGTTGGATATCGCCGCCCGGATGGCGCAATGCTGAAAGGCTTTTTCACCGCTGGACCAACCGATGACGGCGATGCGGTGACGGGGCATTACTACGAGGCCGCAAGCGCCGATCCCGCCCGCCCGCAGGTCTGGGTCTATGCCTCCGCCCTGTCCTATAGCCCCGGCGAAACGCTGGTTTTGCACGCGATGTCCAGCGCGTCAGAGGCACAACTGACCATCGCCCGCGATGGTCTGAACCCCGAAATCGTTGTGCAAACCACGCTTGCCACTCGCTTCGCCGTAACGCCATGTGACGCGTCTGAAAACGGTTGCCACTGGCCCGAAGCGCTGCGCCTGACCATCCCAAATGATTGGCAAAGCGGCGTCTACACCCTGACCGTCACCATCCCCGGCCATTCCTCGCAAGGCCTGTTCATCCTCAACTCCCTGAAACCCCAAGCAAAAATCCTGATGCTGCTGGCGACGGGCACTTGGTGCGCCTATAATGACTGGGGTGGCTCGAACCACTACCAGGGCCTCACCGGCCCCAGCCAAGGTGATTTCGCCCCGCATGTCAGCACCCAGCGGCCTTGGGCGAAGGGCTTTGTCGCTTGGCCCGATGATGCCCCGCGCATCCCGCATGCCTCGCCCCTCTTAACCAAACCCCGCTACCCCCACATGGACTACGCCCGCGCCAAGGGCATCTCGAAGAAATACGCCTCCTCCGGTTGGGCTGCGTTTGAGCGCCCCTTTGCCTTATGGTGCGAAGCCCAAAATATCGCGCTCGATTACACCACCCAACATGACCTGCACCGCGACCCCGCAGCGCTGAACGGCTACGACCGCGTGCTCATCGTGGGCCATGACGAATACTGGACATGGGAGATGCGCGACCATCTGGAGGCTTGGCTGGATCAAGGCGGCCAACTTGCGCGTTTCGCGGGCAACTTCTTCTGGCAGACCCGACTGTCGGACGACCTCACCACCCAAACCTGCTTCAAAACCACCGCCGAAGCCGCCGATCCCTTGGCCCAGACCAACCGCCTGACCAGCTACTGGGACCACCCGCAGATCAACCGCCCTGCCACTGCCACCATGGGCCTGACCGGATCGGCAGGCGTCTATGCCGGATGGAGCCGTTGTGCCGCCCACGGCGCGGGCGGTTTCGCGATCTACCGCCCCGCGCATTGGGCGATGCGGGGCACCGGCCTCGGCTATGGTGACGTGCTGGGCGCTGCCTCGAAAATCTTCGCCTATGAGGTCGACGGCATCGACTACACCATGACCCAAGGCCTGCCCTTTGCCGCCGAAAATACCGGCCTGCAAGGCGATCTCACCATCGTCGGCCTCTCCCCCGCCACAACGCTGTCCCACTCCACAGGCTCCCACGACCGTGACCGTTTCATCGGCACCGGCGACGCCGAAGACCTTGCCCTGCGGCTTTACGGTGGCCTCACCCCGGAAAACATCGCTCGTGCCGCGCGCGGCAACGGCTGCATGGCCGAATACCGCCGGGGCAGGGGGGCGGTGTTCAACGCCGCCTCGTGTGAATGGGTCGCAGGCCTGATCGCGCGGCAGCGCCCGGTTGAACAGGTCACGCGCAACATCCTGCTGGGGGAGTGGGCATGATCTACCTCTGCCGCCACGGCCAAACCGAATTCAATGCCATTGGCCGCCGTCAGGGGCAGGTCGACAGCAACCTCACCGCTTTGGGGCAAGCGCAGGCGACCGCAATGGGCCGCCGCCTTGCCACGCTAAACGTGCCGGATTTCCGAATCTATGCCAGCCCGTTAGGCCGCGCCCACCAGTCGGCCCGCCTGATCGCCGCCGAACTGGGCCACGCCCCGATTACCCTCGACCCCCGCCTGATGGAAATCGGCATGGGATCATGGGATGGCAAAACCGATCTGGAGATTGACACTGCCCATCCCGGCCTGCGCGCCTCGGTGCCGCCCGAGGCATGGTGGTTCCACTCCCCCGATGGCGAGACCTATGCCATTTTCGCCGCCCGCTTGGCAGAGGCGTTGCTAGACATCCAATCTGACCCCACCCCGGTGAAAATCATCGTCGCTCACGCCGTCGTCAGCCGGGTGATCCGCGCGCACTGGGCGGGGCTGTCTGAGGTGGAAAGCCACAGGCTCCCCGTGCCGCAAGACGCCTTCTTTGCCCTGACCGCAGGCAATAAAATCACCGAAATCTCCACCTAAGCTGCCGCTTCGGTCATCCTCTCTGCTCAAATATCCCCGCCGGAGGCTCCTCGGTCGCCGCAAGTGCGCCCTACCAAGCCCGCAAAAACGCCTCGAGATTATCCCCCAACTCCGGGCACAAATACCCGCCCTCCTGCACGATCACCACAGGCAGCCCCATCGCCGCCACCGCCCGGCCAATCGCGGAAAATCCCGGCGTGGTCACGGTCAATCCGGCAAAGGGATCGCCCTCAAACGCATCCAGCCCCAGAGCCAGCACCACAGTATCCGCGCCCCACGCCTGCAGCTTTTCAATGCCCTGCGCCAGCGCGGCCAAGAATCCCGCGTCGCCCGTGCCGCGCGCCAAGGGCAGGTTCAGGTTGGCCCCCACACCGTCGCCCTCGCCAAATTCCTCCCCATAGCCCCAGAAGAACGGATAAAACCGTTCGGGATGCGCGTGCAGAGATACGGTCAGCACATCGCCGCGCGCATAGAACATGCCTTGGGTGCCGTTGCCGTGGTGGAGATCCACGTCCAGAACCGCCACCCGCCGCCCGGCATCGGTCAACCTTTGCGCCGCAATGCCGGAGTTGTTCAGATAGCAAAATCCGCCCGCCAACTCGGCAAAAGCATGATGCCCCGGCGGGCGGCACAGCGCATAAACCGATCGTTCCCCGCCCAAAACCCGATCCGCCGCATGCACCGCGGTCTGCGCCGACGCATAGGCCGCCTCCCAGGTCTGCGCCGAAATCGGGCAAGAGGTATCGGTCATATGGAACCCCGCCTGACCCACCGCCGACAGCGGGTAGCCGTCCAACCGACTGGCTGGATGCACGTTCGGGATCACCTCTGCCGAGGCGCCCTCAATCCGCTGCCACCGCGCGTATATCCCCTGCAAGAACGTCAGATACCGTTGCGGATGCACCGCCAAAATCGGCGCCAAACCGGCATCCGGTGCCTGCACCACCGTCGAACCCATCCGCCGCACCGCCCCCAGCAGGGCATCCACCCGCGCGGGCTGTTCGGGGCAGGGTTTGCGCGCCCCGGAAGACAGGAAAAACTGCGGATCATGCGCGCGCTGCGCGTCGTCAAACACCGTGATCATGGTTGCATCAGGGCGCGCAGGCCCTCTCCCTCAAGAATATATGGGTCCGAGGCATCGCGCAAAGCAAAGCCCAAGGTTTGATAAAATCCAATCGCCAAGACATTGCTGCGCTTGACCATCAGCGCCACGAAGCGCGGCTGCCAATCCTGCGCATGGGCCAGTGCCGCCGCCAACAGCTCTCGCCCCAAGCCTTTACCGCGCGCGGCATGGCTGAGGTAAATATCCTGCACAAACAGCCCCATAGCCCCGCGCCAACTGGAATATTCCGGCAGGAACAGACAGAAGCCCAAGGTGATGCCCTGATCTTCGGCCAGCACCACGCGAAACCGCGGCTCAGCCCCAAAGCCATGCTGCAACAGGCTGTCCACACCGCCGCCAATCACGCCACCCTCGGCGTCGGCCATTTCGGCCAGCATCGCATGGATCAGCGCTGCATCTTCCGCCACAGCCAGACGATACCCGATCAAAACGCCACCTCGCTTGCACCCTTCAGCCCCAGCATCGCCCGCGCCTCATCCGGCGAGGCGACAATCCGTCCCAACCCTTCGACAATCCCGCGGATTTTCCGCACCTGCTCGGCATTGGACCGCGCCAGCACGCCTTTCGATGCGTAAAGATTATCCTCCAACCCCACCCGCACATGCCCGCCCATCGCCGCCGCCATCGTCGCCATCGGGATTTGATTGCGCCCCGCCGCCAGCACCGAAAACTGATAGCTGTCGCCAAACAACCGATCCGCCGTGCGCTTGATCAGCATCAGCATATCGGGGTCCGCCGCCATGCCGCCCAGCACACCAAACACAAACTGGATGAACAACGGGGCCTGCACCGCCCCGCGATCCACGAAATGTTTCAGCATGTAAAGATGGCTGACATCATAGCATTCAAACTCGAATCGCGCGCCACGCTGCGCCCCCATCTCGTTTAAAACAAAGGCAATATCGCGCGGGGTGTTCTTGAACACCAGATCGTCCGAGCCTTCCAGAAACGGCTTTTCCCAATCGTATTTCCAATCCGTGATCTTCGCTGCCATCGGATACAGTGCGAAATTCATCGACCCCATGTTCAAGCTGCACATCTCAGGCCGAAACTGCATCGGGGCGGCTAACCTTTGCGCAAGGCTCATCACCGCTGACCCACCCGTGGTCATATTCACCACGCCGTCGCAATCCGCCTTGACCCTGCCCAGAAACCCCGCCCAATGCGCCGGATCGCTGGAGGGCCGCCCGGTTTCCGGCACCCGCGCGTGCAGATGCAAAATCGCAGCCCCTGCCTCTGCCGCCTCAATCGCAGAGGTCGCAATCTGCGCCCCGGTCAGCGGCAAGAACTCGGACATTGACGGCGTGTGGATCGAGCCGGTGATCGCACAGGAAATGATGATTTTTGACATGGAAGCCCCCCGCACGCACCACCCTGCCACGAAGCCAAAGCCTTTGCCAGAGCGGGGTCGCGGCAGGAAATCCCCGCCGCGACCGGGCGATCAGCTGAACGCCCGCTTCATCCTAGGCACGTTCTGCAACACCAGAAAATCCACCAGCAGCACCGCCACCAGCGTCAGCCCGAGCATCGGAAACGCCACCCCCAGCAGCAGCGCAATCATAGCCACCCCGCGCAACGGCACGCCTACGGGCATCGGCGGAGCCGCCAAGCGCAATGCGCCTGCGGGACGGCGTTTCCACCACATCACGCCGCCGCTGACACAGACAAACACCACGACCAAGCAGAATGCGATGTTCAGCACCACATTCCACAGTCCCAACTGCCCCTCATGCAGCGCAATCCCCACCGCCATCGACTTCGCAGCCAATCCGTAATCGGCAAAGCCCACGCTGGCCAAAATCTTGCCGGTGTATTGGTCGATGTGCACGGTGCGGTCAGCCGTCGGATCAGGCCCGTCATAGCTGTTGGAATCTTGGCTCAGCGTCCAAATCCCGGCATCATCGGCAGGCACAGCCACCTGAAAGCGGCCCTGAAAGCCAATCGCACGGCCCAAGGCGACGATGTTTTCCAAACTGACGGCCATCCCCATCGGCAAACCGTCCACGCCCGCCTCCGAGCCTGACGCAGGCATCGGCGTCTGCTCCAACCCCCAAGGCACGGTGTCATCGGCGGTCATGTTCATGTCCTTGTGCCGCTTGTCCGACAGGGGCACATTGTCCCATTTCGCCGCCGGAAATGTTGACCACGCCTGCACATAGCGCTCGCCCCAAATCCCCGTCCAAGCGAGGCCCGAAATCAGGAAGAACACCAGACCCAGCGAAATCCAGAACCCTGCCACGCCATGCAACGACTTCCACCAAGCCCGCCCCTTGGCGCGCAAATCCGGCAGCAACAGGCTGCGCAGCCCCGCACCATTGCGCGGCCAGACCAGATACAGCCCGGTGGTCACCAGCAAAAGCCCCAGCGAGGCCGCGATCTCGACCAACCGATCGCCCAGTTCGCCGATCAGCAGCGTGCCGTGGATGTCATTGGCCAAACTATACCATGTCGCGCCATTCTCGGTGTCGCGCAGCACCGCGCCTGTGTAGGGATCAAGCGCGATCATCCGTTGGCTCTCCGCCAAATCCACCCGGAACAGCGCCGGAGTCTTGGTATCATGCGGCGCGATATACTGGCCGATCTTGCCTTCGGGATGCGTCGCCAGCGCGGCGCTGGCCTGATCGGTGATGCTTAAGGTGTTGGCCTGCGGCGCAATCACCAGCCGCTCGCCATATTCCGGGGCGATGGCGGTGAACCAGACCATCACAATCCCGGTGACGGCCAGCATGATCAGGAAGGGGATCACATAAAGCCCGGCGTAAAAGTGCCAGCGCCAGACTGTAAAGTAGAGTTTATTCACGCCCGAAGGCGCAGCCGAAGTGTCAGACATAGGGATCATCCCAGAAAAAAGCCAAGAGAACGGGCAGAGCCCGCAGTTTGCGCTTAGATCAGGGTGATCGGCGGCCCCCGCGCAGGCGGCGCGCGCGGCTGATGTTCGCTTGCATCCGCCAAGGCGGCTTCCGGCCAGATCACGGCGACGGGCTCCAGTTGCACCGGGGGCAGGGTGATCACGGGCGGCAGTTCCATCGCTGCAATGATCCGACAGGCCGGGCAGGGCGCTTGATCCTTCTGGCCGTGATCCTGCGTGCCGCCATCGTGGCAGAGTTCCGGCAGGGTGCCGTCTGGCATCGCATAGGCGCTGAGATCCACCGGATCGTGCAGCGCGATGCGGTGGCCAAAGCCCAAAACGCCCAAGGCCACTGCCAAAAGCAGCACCATCACATTTTGGGCAAACTGGCGGGCAAAGCGGATCATGCGCTGTGGCTAACCGATCACAGGCGGGATGATCAAGCCACCCAACACCCCGATAGCGGGCTTTCTTTCCACCCCCCGCCCCCTAAGCTGCGCCCAAATCAGGAGGTCTGCCATGTTCTTCACCGAAACCCCGGATTGGTCGGCACTCGGGCGCAGCATCATCTCGGCGCTGGTCAAGCTGCACGCAGCACAGGGGCTTGATCCTGAAAGCTTCGGCCTTGTGCTGATCACCCAAGGCGCGGAGGGCGCCGAAGGCTTTGCCCATCGCGGCGATATTCCAGTCTACCCGTGTTCCTTGGTGAAAACCTTCCACCTGATCCATGCGCTCGCCCTGTTGGAAGACGCCCGCATTGCCCCACATGGCGAGATGGACCGCGCTTTGCGCGACATGATCCGCTGGTCGTCGAATGGGGCGACCAATTACGCCATCGACCTGATCACCGGCACCACGGGCGACACGTTGCTGCACGGTGCGGAATACCTCGATTGGGTGAACAAGCGCGAGCGGTTGAACCGGTTTTTCTGGGCGCTGGGGTGGGAGGATTGGCAGGGCTGCAGCATCGCGCAAAAATTGATGGATGACACCCGGTACGGGCGCGAGGCGCAATTCGCCGGGGCCGACGGCACGCATCTGAACCGCCTCACTCCTTTGGCTGCCGCACGGGTTTTGTGGGAGTTGTTTGAGGGCACCCTGCCGCTGTCGCCGCCCTCCAAAGCCCGCGCGCAAGCGATCTTGCGGCGCGACAAAGCCAGCGAAGATGCCGCAAACCCGGCTTATCAACTGTCGGAATATCTGGGCGGTGATCTGCCGGAGGATGTGCAGATCTGGTCGAAAGCTGGCCACAACCTGTGGACGGGGGATGCCAAAACCAGTTGGTTCAAGCATGACATGATCCGCGTGCAAGCCGAGGGTCGCAAGCCCTTAATCATTGTGCTGACCACGCAGGGGCAGGGCATGGCGCAACAGCATCCCCAAGCCTTCCCCGAGATCGGTCGGTTGATTTGGGAAATGACCGAGGAGATTACCCGGCTTTGACGGCAGGAGAGGGGGCCAGCCCCCTCACCCCCCGGGATATTTGAGCACAGAGGATGACCAAAGAGCAGTCTTCGCCTCAGCCAATCACCCGTGCCAATAAGCCCTGCCAGTTGCCCCACGTCAGCTTCTCGGTCAGCGCCGCACCATACTGCGCCTCAAGTGCCGCCGTCAGTTTCGGCAGGCCACCGGCATCGGTGATGAAATCCGGGATCATCGTGCCGTCGAAATCCGACCCCAGCGCCACGCCGTCATCGCCCAGATGCGCCAGCAGATGATCCAGATGCCGCAGCATATCCTCTGGCCCGGTCGCGGGATCCTTGACCCCGTCTTGCCGGATGAAGCCGCAGCCGTAGTTCAACCCCACCAACCCACCGCTTTCCCTGATCGCCGCCAACTGCTTGTCGGTCAGATTGCGGGTCGAGGCCGTCACCGCATGGGCGTTGGAATGGGTGGCCACCAAAGGTTTGCCCGACATGCGCGCCACATCCCAGAACCCGGTCTCGTTCAGATGCGACAGATCCAGCAGCACCCCCAAGGCGTCACACTCCCGCACCAGCCGCAGCCCGGCCTCGGTCAGCCCCGGCCCGGTATCCGGGCTGGCGGGGAAGTTGAACGGCACGCCATGGCCGAATATGTTCGGGCGGCTCCAGACCGGGCCGAGCGAGCGCAACCCCGCTGCGTAGAAAACATGCAAAGCGTCCAGATTTGCAGCAATCCCCTCAACGCCCTCAATATGCAGCACTGCGGCAATCGCCCCGGCGGCACGGGCGCTGGCGATCTCAGCCACCGAGCGACACAGCCGGATCGCATCGGGTCGCGCGCGCTGCATCCGCAGCAGAATCGCGATCTGCTCCAGTGTTTGCCGTTCGGCCCGCGCCGGATCTATCGCAGGAAATTCCCGGTAGGTCGCCATCGGATCGGGGCCGGCTCCCGGCTCTCCGCCCACCCAGACCGCAAAAAAACCGCCTGCAAAGCCCCCCTTGCGGCATTTCTCCAAATCCAGATCGCCGTCGCGTCCGTTAAAAAACGCACTGCCATCAAAGGATTTTTCTGCCCAGAGGCACGAGAGCAGATCATTATGCCCATCGAAGATTGAAAAGTCTGACATTTTGCCCGCCCGCCCGTGAAACTGCTGTCCTCTCCCCAGTTTCACGCCGCAAGCCGCTGTTGACAAGCCCGCATAGAAGTTGCCCAATCGGTCAGGAATTACCCCGGGACTCACAGAGGCTTGGGCACGACAACGAAAAACGATGATAAAACAGGGAGTTTGTCATGCTACTTGAACCGACGCTGCGCCGCGTGGGCGCTGTTGCGCTTGCGGCTTTGATGCTGGGCACAGCACCTGCCGCGCTGATGGCTGAAACCCCAGCCGATACGCTGGTGCTGGCGGGCGCCATCGACGATATCGTCAGCCTTGACCCGCATGAGGCCTATGAATTCTCCGGCCTCGATGTGGTGAACAACACCTATGACGGTCTGGTCGAGATCAACCCGACCACCCTGCAGACCGAACCTGGGCTGGCGGAAAGCTGGTCGGTGGCTGAAGATGGCCTGACCTATACGTTCAAGATGAAAGCCGGTGTGACCTTCTCGTCCGGCAATCCGGTGACCGCAGAAGCCGCCGCCTATTCGCTGCAGCGTGCGGTCAAGCTGAACAAAACCCCGGCCTTCATCCTGAACCAGTTCGGTTGGACGGCGGAAACCGTCGATGCGATGATCACCGGCAGCGGTGACACCCTGACCATCAAGGTCGACAAGCCCTATGCGCCGACCTTCCTTTTTAACTGCCTGACCGC
>CAYLYV010000074.1:0-22810 GCA_964387655.1 uncultured Cypionkella sp.
CCTGCCGCATGAACCCGCGTCGCAAACCGGGAACCGCGTTCACCAGCCCCATCCCCAGATCACGGCCCATCCGCAGCACCGGGTTATCGTTGGAAAACAACCGGTTCACCCCATCCATCTCCAAGGCCAGAGCGGTCGAATCAAACCGCCGCCAGCGCTGATACCGCTCCAGCACATCCGCAGCGCCAATATCCTCGCCCCTGCGCACCGCCTCAATCAACACCTGCGCCAAGGCCCCGACATCACGCAGCCCAAGGTTCAACCCCTGCCCTGCAATCGGATGCACCCCATGCGCCGCATCGCCCACCAGAGCCACGCGGGGGGCCACAAAGCTGTTCGCCAAAGTCAGGCTCAACGGATAGGTAAACCGCTCCCCGGCCAAAGAAATCTCCCCCAGAAAATCACCGAACCGGGGCCGCAACGCTTCCAGATACTCCGCATCGCCCAAAGCCTGAATGGCGGCCGCCTGCGCCTCCGTCTCACTCCACACGATCGACGAATGATACCCGCCCACCAGCGGCAAAATAGCCAGCGGCCCGGATGGCATAAAAAACTGCTGCGCAATGCCCTGATGATCTTTCTCATGCGCAATCGCCGTCACCAGCGCGGTCTGGCCATAGCCCCAGCCCGTCCGCCCGATCCCCGCACGGCTTGCAACCCCCGAGGCACGCCCATCACACCCGACCAGAACCGACCCCCGCACGATACGTCCCGAGGCCAATTCAACCTCAACCCCCGCCCCGCTAACCACCTGAGAAACCACCGTTTCCCCCGAGACCAGCGTGACCCCGCTCTCCTGCATCGCCGCCAGAAACGCGGCATAAAGATAGCGATCCTCAACCATGAACCCCATCGGGCCCTCTTCCATCTCGGCATGGTCAAACGTCAGAAAGAACGGCGCAGGCCCCTGCCCCGCCACCCCATCGCTGGCCTTGATCTGCAAGATCGGCTGCACATGGCCACCAAGCCCGGCCCAAACCCCGGTCACCTCCAGCAACCGCTTCGATGCCACCGCCAAGGCATAGGCCCGCCCGTCAAACCCGGCTTCCGCCCGCGCCCCCGCAGGCCGCGCATCCACCACAACCACCCGCAAGCCACTGCGTGCCAAAGCCACACCCAAGGCCGGGCCATTCAAGCCCCCGCCCACGATCACAATGTCAGCATGTTTTTCCATGCGGCTCAATATGGCCCAACCTATAGCATTGTCCATGCGCCGCCTTGCCGCTACGCTTTGCCAAAATGGGGAAGACAATGAGCAAAACCTGGTCCAACATGACCGCCGCTGACCTTGGCCGGGAAATCGGCAAAGGCAGCATCAACCCGGTCGAACTCACCGAGTTTTTCCTCGAAAAAATCGCCATCCACGAACATTCCACCCGCATCTACGCCCGCCCCACCCCCACCCGCGCACGCGGTGAGGCAATGGGGGCCGCCGCCCGCGCCAAATCCGGCCTGCGCCGCGGCCTGCTCGATGGCGTGCCGGTCAGCTGGAAAGACCTGTTCGACACCGCAGCTATCGCCACCGAAGCCGGATCGGCGCTGCTGAAAAACCGCATCCCGCTGAAAGACGCCGCAGTCTTGGAAACCGCCACCCGCGAAGGCCTTGTGTGCCTTGGCAAAACCCATATGTCCGAACTTGCCTTCTCGGGCCTTGGCCTCAACCCCGTCACCGCCACCCCGCCCTGCATCAACGATGACCAAGCCGTGGCGGGCGGTTCCACCTCGGGCGGCGCGGCTTCCATCGCCTTCGGCCTCGCCCCCGCCGCCATCGGCTCGGATACCGGCGGCTCCGTCCGCATTCCCGCCGCTTGGAACGATCTTGTCGGCCTGAAAACCACCTCGGGACGTTTGCCACTCACCGGCGTCGTCCCGCTGTGTGAAACCTTCGACACCATAGGCCCACTGGCCCGCAGCGTCGAGGATTGCGCCCTGCTTCTCGCCGCGCTCGAATCCCGCAAACCCGCCGACCTGAACGGCAGCAGCCTCAGCAACGCGCGCTTCCTCGTCCTCAACACCATCGCCCTCGACGATCTCCGCCCCCGCCCCGCTGCGGGCTTTGACGACGCGCTCAGCCGCCTATCCCGCGCTGGCGCGCAGATCAGCCACGCCGACATCCCCGAAGTGACCGAAGCCATGGCCCTCGCAGGCATCCTGTTCACCGCCGAAGCCTATGGCATCTGGGCCAAAACCATTAAATCCGCGCCCGAGAAAATGTTCCCCCGCATCCTTGAACGTTTCCGCACGGGTGCGGCCATCAAAGCTGCCGATTACGTTGCCGCATGGCGCCGCTTGCGTGAAATCCGCGAGATTTGGGCCGCGAAAACCGCCGGATACGATGCTATCCTGCTGCCCACTTCCCCCATCCTACCGCCCAATGCCCACCGTCTGATGACCGACGACGCCTATTATGTCGCGGAAAACCTGCTGGCCCTGCGCAACACCCGCATCGGCAATCTGATGGGGCTTTGCGCGCTGACCCTGCCCACCGCTCAACCCTCTTGCGGCATCTCTTTCATGGCCGGACCGGGCCAAGAAGAACGCCTGTTGCGGCTGGGTCAAGCCGCCGAACGCGCGCTGGCCTAAAAGCCACAACCCCGGCCACCAAGCCCATATCCCATATGGGTTTTTCTGGACGCGCCCGCATGATCTGGTTATCGTGATCAAGAACGGGGCGATATGACCCTGAGATGAGGCAGTAATGGCGTTTCCTGAGCGGTTTTCGAACCTGCCGGATTATGCGTTTCCGCGTTTGCGGAAGCTGTTGGACGCGCATGCGCCCGGTGGTGAGAGCATTTCCATGACGATTGGAGAGCCTCGGCACCCGATTCCCGACTTCGTCGCGCCGATTCTGGCGGCCAATATCCAAGACTTCGCGATCTATCCGCCGAATGACGGTACGCCCGAACTGCTGGCCGCGATTTCGGCTTGGATCAAACGCCGCTACGGCGCGCAAATCGCGCAAGATCAGTTGATGGTGCTGAACGGCACCCGCGAAGGCCTTTACAACGCCTGCATCGCGCTTTCGCCTGAGAGCAAGAACGGCAAACAGCCCATCGTTTTGATGCCAAACCCGTTTTACCAGGTTTACGCTGTCGCCGCTGTCACCGTCGGGGCCGAACCGCTTTACGTCCCCGCCACCGCCGCCACCGGATTCTTGCCCGATTACGCAGGCCTGCCGCCCGAAATCCTCGACCGCGTCACCGTGGCCTACATCTGCTCGCCCGCCAACCCGCAGGGCGCAGTCGCCAGCGCCGACTATTGGAAAACCCTGCTGGCCTTGGTCGAGAAGCACGATTTCATCATCTTCGCGGATGAGTGCTATTCCGAAATCTGGCGCAACGCCGCCCCCACCGGCATCCTTGAAGTCGCGCAAGCGACCGGGGCCGACCCCGAGCGGGTATTCACCTTCCACTCGCTGTCCAAACGCTCCAACCTGCCCGGCCTGCGCTCCGGCTTCCTCGCAGGCGGGTCCAAAGGCATTGCCCAAATCCGCAAGCTGCGCTCTTTCGCTGGTGCACCGCTGCCACTGCCGATCCAAAAGGTGTCCGAGGCCGCTTGGAATGACGACCAACACGTCGCCGCCTCCCTCGCCCTCTACCACGCGAAATTCGATGCAGCGGACGCAATTTTCGCAGGCCTTCAGGGCATCAAAACCCCCGAAGGCGGCTTCTTCCTCTGGCTGCCCGTCGACGATGGCGAGGCCGCCGCACTCAAAGCATGGCAACAGACCGGAGTCCGGGTTCTTCCCGGCGCGTATCTCTCACGCGATGTAAACGGGGAAAACCCCGGCAAAGGCTATATTCGGGTCGCCTTGGTGGCCCCCAAAGAAGAAATGCAGCGCGGGCTGATCCAGCTTCGCGACTGCCTCTACGGTTGAGGACAGGGTAACATGGCATCTTATCAAGCACGGCAACGCGATCCGCTTCTCGACCAAGGCACCACGGCGATGCTGGAGCGCCGGGGCCGCGAATTACTGGGCCTCGCCCTGATCGCCGCCGCTTTCGGCTTCATGCTGATGCTCAGCAGCTATTCCCCCGAAGACCCCGGCTGGATGGTCGCCACAGACGAGCCCGCCGCCAACACGCTGGGCCGCTTCGGCGCAGCCTTGGCGTCAACCCTGATCATCATCGGCGGCAAAGGCACCTGGGCGATCCCGCTGATCCTCGCCGCCTGGGGCCTGCGCTTTGTGCTGCACCGCGGGGCCGAACGCGCCGTCTCGCGCATGGTCTTCGCCGTGATCGCCATCGCCATGGCCTCGGTTTACGCCGCCACCCTGCTGCCCTCCGCCATGTGGGTGCAAAGCTTCGGCATGGGCGGTTTGTTCGGCGACACCGTGGTCGGCGCATTGATGAACATCATCCCCGGTGGCTCGGCCGTCGGCCTGAAACTGATCTCGCTCGCCTCCGGTGCCGCGATGGTCGCCCTGATGCTGTTCGTCACCGGCTTCAACTTCCCCGAGATTCGCGCCGCCTTCCGCTTCCTGATCACCAGCCTGATCTACAGCTATTCCATTCTGCTCGGGGCTGCGGGCAAAGGCGCGCAAGGCACCACCCGCGCCGCCGCCGCGATCCACGCCCGCCGCCGCCGCGCCGCCGCCGAAGCCGCCCGGCCAGACGAGACCCTGCGCGCGCAAGCCGATTGGCGCGAAGACCGCCCGCAATCCACCATCCGCCGCGCCGAACCAGCGGTCGAGGCCGCCGCTTTCGGTCGCCCCTCTACCCTGCGCGCCGACGCCCGCTACGCCGAACCGCTGGCCGAGGCCCCACAATACGCTCCGCCGCGCGAAAAACTTGGGCTTCTCGCCCGTATGCCCGCCCTGATGCGCCGCGCCGTTGATCCAGAACCCGAACTGATCGAGCCGACCATTTCGGATGCCGCCGATCACGCCGACATGCCGTCCGACGACCGCATCAAATCGCGCATCTCCGACGCCATCCGCTCACGCACCCGCCCGCCCGAGGCGCAACTCTCACCCCTCGCCGCCGCCATCCAACGCCGCGAACCGCCGCTGCAACGCCCACGCGGCCCCGCCCCCCTGATTGCCGACACCCGCCCGATCGCACGCATCGAGCCGCCGGTTGTCACCCCCATCACAGCGCTACACAAAGCCCCCCTCCACAACGCCTTCGTGGAATCCGAAGACGATCAAGCCTTTGATCTGCCTGAAGATCAGGGCTTCACCTTGACCGACGATGCCCATGATTACGCGGCTGACGAAGACGATTACGTCGAAGATTACACCCCAGCCCTCGCCCCCCCCCGCCCTGCCCTCACACCCGAGCGTCGCCCGGTGGTCCAGCATACGGTGAAAAAACCCATCGCTCCTTCGGCCCGCGCGGCTGCCGAGGCGCAACCCCGCCTGCGCTTTGACGATCCCGCGCCCGCCTACGAACTCCCGCCCATCTCGCTGCTCACACCCCCGTCCTCCGTGCAACGCCACGCGCTCTCCGACGAAGCCCTCGAAGAAAACGCCCGCATGTTGGAATCGGTGCTGGACGATTACGGCGTCAAAGGCGAAATCGTGAGCGTTCGTCCCGGCCCGGTCGTCACCATGTACGAACTCGAACCCGCCCCCGGCCTGAAAGCCAGCCGCGTCATCGGCCTCGCCGACGACATCGCGCGCTCTATGTCCGCCCTCTCCGCGCGCGTCTCCACCGTCCCCGGTCGCACGGTGATCGGCATCGAATTGCCGAACGCCACCCGAGAAAAAGTTGTGCTGCGCGAAATCATCGCCGCCCGCGACTTTGGCGACAGCAACATGCGCCTGCCGCTCGCCTTGGGCAAAGACATCGGCGGCGATCCGATCGTCGCCAACCTCGCCAAAATGCCCCACCTGCTGATCGCAGGTACCACCGGTTCCGGTAAATCCGTCGCCATCAACACCATGATCCTGTCGCTGCTGTACAAACTCAGCCCGGAAGAATGCCGCCTGATCATGATCGACCCGAAAATGCTGGAACTCTCCGTCTACGACGGCATCCCGCACCTGCTTTCGCCCGTCGTCACCGACCCCAAAAAAGCCGTCGTCGCGCTGAAATGGGTGGTGTCGGAAATGGAAGAACGCTACCGTAAGATGTCGAAAATGGGCGTGCGCAACATCGAGGGCTACAATGGCCGTGTGCGTGAGGCGCTGGCCAAAAACGAGATGTTCAAGCGCACCATCCAGACCGGATTCGACGAAGACACCGGCGAGCCGATGTTTGAAACCGATGAATTCCAGCCCGTCACCATCCCCTATATCGTGGTGGTGGTCGATGAGATGGCCGATCTGATGATGGTCGCAGGCAAGGAAATCGAAGCCTGCATCCAACGCCTTGCCCAAATGGCCCGCGCAAGCGGTATCCACCTCATCATGGCCACCCAGCGCCCAAGCGTTGACGTTATCACCGGTACGATCAAAGCCAACTTCCCGACGCGGATTTCCTTCCAAGTGACCTCGAAAATCGACTCACGCACCATTCTGGGGGAACAAGGTGCTGAACAACTGCTCGGCATGGGCGACATGCTCTACATGGCCGGCGGTGGCCGCGTCAGCCGCATCCACGGCCCGTTCGTGTCGGATGAGGAAGTCGAAGAAATCGTCAACCATCTGAAGTCCTACGGCCCCCCCGTCTATATGTCGGGCGTGATCGAAGGCCCCGAAGACGAAAACGCCGCCGAAATCGACAGCCTGTTGGGTCTTGGCTCGGACGGCCTCGACGACAGCCTCTACGACCAAGCCGTCGCCATCGTCGCCAAAGACCGCAAATGCAGCACCTCCTACATCCAACGCAAACTCGGCATCGGCTACAACAAAGCCGCGAAACTGGTCGAGCAGATGGAAGAACACTCGGTGATCACACCTGCGAACCATGTCGGCAAACGCGAGATTTTGCTGCCAGAGCATTGAAGCCCAAGGTCAAAACGCCCCGAACAAACAAAACGCGCGCAAAAACCTGCGCGCGTTTTGCTTTGCCAAAGCTACTGCCCTGAACAATTTCACATTGGCCCAAATATCCCCGCCGAAGGCTCCAACACCCCAACCCTCAAGCCGTCGAAATCTTGGGTAGGGTGGGGTTTCACCCCACCACTGCGGGCACAAACCTTAAAAATCCCTTAACAGACCAAGGCCATCTATTTGAAATACAACAATAAAAAAAGGTCCCGAGTTGGGACCGCAGCAAATCAGACCCCGATCAACCGAGACCGCGCCTTCAAAGCCCCCAACCAAGCCAGCCCATGCACCGTCGCCCGCGTGGGCCGATATTCCGCCGCAACCCAGCCCGAATAGCCGGTCTCATCCAAAGCCGAACACAGCCCGGTCAAATCAAACCCACCGCCCCCCGGTTCATTCCGGCTGGGAAACCCCGCGATCTGAACATGATTGACCCGGGCTGAATGCTTGGCCCAAACCGCCGCCGCATCGCCATGGATCCGCGCCGCGTGCCACAAATCAAACTGGATCCCCACCTGAGGCAAGCCCAGATCATCGACAATCCGCCCCGCCTGATCGAAGTCATTCAGGAAATATCCCGGCATATCATCCGGGTTCAAAGGCTCTAACGTCAGCGTCAAATCCGGTGCCTGTCCCGCAGCCCAAGTCAGGTTCTCAACATAAACCTGCTCCGCCTGCGGCCCCTTCGCGACCCCGGCCATCACATGCACCCGAGCCGCCCCCAACCGAGACGCCAGTTCCGCCGCCCGCAGGAAGCCGTCGCGAAACCGCGTCTCCTCGCCCGGAACGGCGGCAAAACCGCGATCCCCTGCCGCCCAATCACCGGGGGGCGTGTTGATCATCGCCAGCGGCAGGCCAGCCAAAGCCGCCTCCCAGTCCTTCGCGGGGTAATCATAGGGGAATAGAATCTCCGCCCCATCAAACCCCGCCTGCGCGGCCAAGCCGGGGCGGTCGAGGGGGGAAACCTCGGTGAACAGCATGGTCAGGTTTGCGGCAAATAAAGGCATCAGCGCAGGTCTAGCGAAGGAATGACCGGAAAGAAACAGCCATCTGACCAAATCCCGAACCAGCTTTCCCCCTGATGGTCGTGATGCGCGCCCAAATCCATCAACCGATAGAATGATTTGCGGTCAATCAGCGCCTCCAACCCCGCACGGATATGCACATAAGGCGAAGGCTCCCCGGCTTCCCCCAGAACAACCCGGATCGGATTGGCCGCCCCAGCCACCGCCTCATCCTCGGTCTTGGTGAAGAACCGCAACCGTTGCCCCGCGCCAGAGCCTTCCACCTCAAAATCCACCGCCAGCATCGGGGCATCATCGACACGTATGCGCACCTTCTCCACCGGAGTGACCAGAAAATACTCATCGCCCTCGCGCCGCAGAATCGACGAAAACAACTTCACCATTGGCATTCGCCCTATGGGTGAGCCTTCATGAAACCAGTTCCCATCTCTTGCGATCCGCATATCTATGTCGCCACAAAACGGCGGATGCCAAAGATGCACCGGCGGCGGGCCTTTTTTTGCAGCGATCTGCACCGCTTCCAGCCCCTCGGCCAGCGGTTTCACGATCATTTGTGCATCTTCGGTTTTTGGCATTTGTACCCGGCGTCCAGATTGGATCATATGGCAGCATATAACCTGTTCCGGAGAATTGTCATGGCCGATCCCACCCAACTCGTCGCCGAGATCGAAAGCTTAGGCGTGCGGCTGGCGCAGGCGAAGGCCTCGATCAATCAGCGTTTTATCGGGCAAGACAAGGTGGTGGATCAGGTTTTGGCGGCGATGCTGTGTGGGGGGCATGCGCTGCTGGTGGGTTTGCCGGGGCTGGGCAAGACGCTGCTGGTGGATACCCTGTCGACCGTGATGGGCCTGAAAGGCAACCGCATCCAGTTCACCCCCGATCTGATGCCCGCTGATATTCTGGGGTCCGAAGTGTTGGAAACCGCCACCGATGGCGCTCGCGCTTTCCGCTTCATCGAAGGCCCGGTGTTTTGCCAGCTGCTGATGGCGGATGAGATCAACCGTGCATCCCCCCGCACCCAATCTGCTTTGCTACAAGCCATGCAGGAAAAGGAGGTCACCATCGCGGGCCAACACCGCGCCTTGGGTCGCCCGTTCCACGTTCTGGCCACACAAAACCCGATTGAGCAGGAAGGCACCTATCCGTTGCCCGAGGCGCAGTTGGATCGTTTCCTGCTGCAAGTCGATGTCGAATATCCGACCCGCGCGCATGAGCGCGATATTCTACTGGCAACCACCGGGGCTACGGAAACTGAGGCGCATCAGGTGTTTAGCGCCGAGGAACTGCTTGCAGCACAAACCGTGCTGCGCCGGATGCCAGTGGGCGATCAGGTGGTGGAGGCGATCCTTGATCTGGTACGCGCCTGCCGTCCGGGAGAACCCGAGGGCCGCGATCTGGCGGGCAGTCTGTCTTGGGGGCCGGGGCCGCGTGCCGCCCAAGCCTTGATGCTGACGGTGCGGGCGCGAGCCTTGCTGGAGGGCCGCTTGGTGCCAGCCATCGCCGACGTGGCCGCAATGGCGAAACCTGTGCTGGAGCACCGCATGTCGCTGTCCTTTGCTGCCCGCGCGCGCGGCGAAACCCTGTCCGGTCTGATTGATCGCACCATCACCCGCGCCCTGCGCACCGAGGCCGCTGCGTGAGCCTAAGCAGCGATCTTCGGGCCCGAGCCGAAAGGCTGGGGCAATCACTGCCAGCGCTCTTGGCAGAGGCCGAACATTTGGCCGCAACGCTGATGCTGGGTGAACATGGCCGCCGCCGCGCGGGTCAAGGTGACGAGTTCTGGCAATACCGCCCCGCGCATCAGGGCGATGCGGCGCGGTCGATTGACTGGCGGCGTTCTGCCCGATCAGACGCGCATTTCGTGCGCGAACGCGAATGGCAGGCGGCACAATCGGTGACGCTTTGGGTCGACGCCGCGCGCTCGATGGCGTTTTCCGGCGACAAAGATCGCGCGCCAAAACTCGACCGCGCACGGCTGTTGGCATTGGCTTTGTCGGTGCTGCTGCTGCGCGGCGGCGAACGGGTTGGGCTTTCGGGTATGACCCCAAAACCGGGGCGGGCTCAGATTATGGATCTGGTGGCAGGGCTGACGCCGGACGGTGCCGAGGATTACGGCGTGCCGGATGTGGCGGGCATGGTCAGCCACGGGCGGGCGATGTTTCTGTCGGATTTTCTTGGCAACCTCGACCCTTTGGAAACCGCGCTGACCCATGCCGCAGATCGCGGCGTGCGCGGCGTGTTGCTGCAAGTGCTTGATCCGGCAGAGGAAGACTTCCCCTATCTGGGTCGCACCGTGTTCGAATCGATGCAAGGCTCCTTGCGTCACGAAACCCAATCGGCGGGCGATTTGCGCACGCGCTATCTGGATCGTTTGGCCGAACGCAAAGCCCGCCTTGCCAGCTTGGCCAGCGCGATGGGCTGGCATTATCACTGCCACCACACCGGACAATCGGCGCAAACGGCGCTGCTTTGGGCCTATAGCGCCTTGGAGGGTGGGCGATGAGTATGCTCGCCTTCAGCACGCCGTGGTTGCTTTGGGGCCTGATCGCACTGCCGATCTTGTGGCTGCTGCTGCGCGCCATTCCCCCCGCGCCGATCCGCCGCCGCTTTCCGGCGGTGGCTTTGCTGTTGGGTCTCGTCGACGAAGATCGTCAGGCTGACAAAACCCCGTGGTGGCTGCTGTTGCTGCGGGCTTTGGCGGTGGCGGCGGCCATCATCGGCTTTGCAGGCCCCATTCTGAACCCGGAAAACCGCGCGGCGGGGTCCGGGCCTTTGCTGATCGTGCTGGATGGTGGCTGGGCCGACGCGCGTGATTGGCCAAGCCGGATGGACAAGGCAAGCACCTTGCTGACCGAGGCTGGCCGGGCTGGGCGCACCGTAGCGGTGATCCGGCTGACCGATCTGCCGCAACCCGTCGAATTCCAGAACGCTGACGCATGGGCAGGCCGCTTGGCCGCGATGGAGCCGCAGCCCTTCGCGCCGCAAGGACTTGGGGATTGGGCGAAAATTCTGCCCGCTGAAGGTTTTGACAGCTATTGGCTGTCGGATGGCCTTGATCATCCGGGCCGCGATGCGCTGTTGGCGGCCCTAAAGACGAAGGGCAATCTGACTGCCTTCCTGTCCCCACGCCCGGTTTTCGCGCTGCGGCCGGCTGCGTTTGAGGATGGCAAGATCACGGTCACTGCCGCACGGCTTCCTGGCGATGCCGCCGACCTAGATGTGATCGCGCGCGGGCCTGACCCTTCGGGGATTGATCGCGAATTGGCGCGGGGCAGCCTGCACTTTGACACGAATGCGCCCGAGGCCAAGCTGTCGCTCGACCTGCCGCCGGAGCTGCGCAACCGCGTCACGCGGTTTGAATTGTTGGGCCAACGCTCCGCTGGCGCGGTCAGCCTGACCGATGACAGCCTGAAGCGCCGCAAGATCGCGGTGATCGGCGGCACCCCGGACCGCGAGGGCCTGCCGCTGCTGCAACCAACCTATTATCTGCGGCAAGCTCTGTTGCCGGTGGCCGATCTGCTTGAAGGTGGTTTGCCCGATGTGATCCCCGCCAACCCGGATGTGATCATCCTCGCCGATGTCGCCAAACTGACCCCGGTGGAGACCGATAGCCTGTTGGAATGGATGAAAAAAGGCGGCCTTCTGCTGCGCTTTGCTGGCCCGCGGCTGGCGGCGTCCGAACTCTCCCGCGCCGAGGAAGACCCGCTGATGCCCGTCCGCCTGCGCGAAGGCGGTCGTTCGGTCGGCGGTGCGATGAGTTGGGGAGAGCCGAAAACCTTGGCGCCTTTCCCCGAAGATTCGCCCTTTCATGGGTTGACGATCCCCGAGGATGTGACGGTCAGCCAGCAGGTGCTGGCGCAGCCCGACCCCGATCTGACCAACCGCACGATCGCAGCACTGGCCGATGGCACGCCCTTGGTGACGCGCAAGGAAATTGGCGCGGGGCAGGTGGTGCTGGTGCATGTGACAGCGAATGCCGAATGGTCGAGCCTGCCGCTTTCGGGCTTGTTTGTGCAAATGCTGGAACGGTTGGCAGTTTCCACCAAACCTGCCGCGCCCGATGCGCAGGATTTGGCCGGGCTAATCTGGGTGCCGCAAAAGATCATGGATGGTTACGGGTTAGAGCGGGATGCGGGCGAAATCGCTGGGGTGGAGGGCGAAAAGCTCGCCAAAGCGATGGAGAACGGTCCCGGCCCGGGCTTGCCAGCGGGGCTTTACGCCAGCGCCGAACGCAAGGTCGCGCTGAATGTAATCTCCGCCAAAACCGCGATCACCGCCGCCAGTTGGCCCGCAGGCACGGTCATTGAGGGCATTGAAACGGTGAAAGCGCTGGCGCTGAAAGGCATCTTGCTGACCGCTGCCATGCTGATGTTGGCCTTGGACGTGCTGGCGGCTTTGTGGGTTTCCGGCCGGATCGGCGGCATTGCCCGCTCTGCCGCCGTGCTGCTGGCGCTGATAATGCCGCACGATGCCCGTGCGCAAGTGCCCGATGATGTCAAAGCGCTGGAGGCGACACGCGGGGTGGTGCTGGCCTATGTGCAGACCGGCGATGCGGCAATGGATCAGGTCTCGGAAGCTGGTCTGCGCGGCTTGAGCGATCAGCTTTGGCTGCGCACGGCGGTAGAGCCCGAAGCCCCTATGGGCATTGATCTGGAAAAAGATGAACTGGCGTTCTACCCCTTCTTGTATTGGCCGATCACCCCGAACCAACCGATCCCTTCGACCGCCGCCTATGCTAAGATGAATCGCTTTCTGCGCACCGGCGGAATGATCATGTTCGACACCCGCGACGGTGACATTGCGGGCTACTCTGGCGACACCACACCGGAAGGTCAGATGCTGCAACTGATCGCCTCCGGCCTCGATATTCCGCCGTTGGAACCGATGCCGAAAGACCATGTACTGACACGCAGTTTTTATCTGCTGCAAGATTTCCCCGGCCGTTTCGCGGGCGGAGCGGTCTGGGTTGAGGCATCCGATCCTGCAGCCGAGCAAGCCGAAGGCATGCCGTTCCGCAACCTCAACGATGGTGTCACCCCGGTGATCATCGGCAGCGCCGATTGGGCCTCGGCTTGGGCCATTGATCCTGACGGCGTGCCGATGTTTCCGGTTGGACGCGGCTATGCGGGCGAGGATCAGCGCGAGATTTCCTACCGCTTTGGCATCAACGTGATCATGCATGTGCTGACCGGAAACTATAAATCGGATCAGGTGCATGTGCCTGCCCTGCTGGAAAGGCTTGGCGAATGAGCCGGACCGTGATTTTTGACCCCCTTGTCGCGCTGCCCGTGATCTGGGCCTTGGCAATCATCGCGGGCCTCTTGGTGGCCTTCGCCTTGTGGAAAGGCCTGCGCGGCTGGCTGCTGCGCGGCCTTGCGTTCATCGCTTTGGGCGTGGCGTTGGCCAACCCGTCCTTGCAGGAAGAAAACCGCAAGCCGTTGTCGGACATTGTTTTATTGCTGGTCGATGAAAGCTCCAGTCAAACGCTGTCTGACCGCAAACAGCAGGCCGAAGCCGCCGTCGCCAATGTCACCGCCGAGGTTGCCGCCCTTCCCAACACCGAACTTCGGGTAATCCGCTTCGGCGATGGTCCTGACGACGCGGGGACTTTGGCGATGACGGCGCTGTCGCAAGCCATGGCCGAAGAACCCCGCGCCCGCATTGCCGGGGCCATCCTGATCACCGATGGCCAAGTGCATGACCTCAACCTCGCACCCGCTCTGCCCGCCCCTTTGCAAGTGCTGCTGACGGGCAAAAAGCAAGATTGGGACCGCCATCTGATCATTAAGGATGCCCCCGCCTTCGCCATCTTGGGCGAAGAATTCACCCTGAAACTGAAGGTCGAGGACAAAGGTGCGGTGCCAGCCTCAGCAGGCACATCGGTGGCCCTGACCATCGGTGTTGACTCTGATGCCCCGATGACGTTTCAGATCCCCGTCAATGAGGATATGGAACTGCCCGTCCGCCTGCCTCATGCCGGGATGAACGTATTACAATTCTCGGTGGCCCCAATGGACGGCGAGTTGACCGACCGCAACAATGTGGCCGTGGTACAGGTGAACGGCGTGCGCGACCGCTTGCGGGTGCTGTTGGTCTCGGGCGAACCCCATGCGGGCGAGCGGGTTTGGCGCAATCTTTTGAAATCCGACCCTTCGGTTGATCTCGTGCATTTCACCATCCTGCGCCCGCCTGAAAAGCAAGATGGCGTGCCGGTGGAGGAACTTTCGTTGATCGCCTTCCCAACCCGCGAATTGTTCGTCGAGAAGATCAAAGATTTCGACCTGATCATCTTTGATCGCTACCGGATGCGGGGCATCCTGCCGATGGAATATATTGAAAACGTTGTACAATATGTAAAAAATGGCGGCACGGTTCTGGTTGCCGCTGGCCCGGAATTTGGCGCGGTGGACAGCCTGTGGCGCTCGCCCTTGGCGGAGATTCTCCCCGTGGAACCGACAAGCCAAATCATTGAGGAAGGTTATAAACCCAAGCTCACCGATCTTGGCCGCCGTCATCCCGTCACCGAAGGTTTGGAAGCGTTGTTCCCGAAAGGTTGGGGTCGTTGGTTCCGTTTGATCGACGTGAACCTGCTGCGCGGTCAGGTGCTGATGTCCGGCCCGCAAGACAAACCCCTGCTGGTGCTCGACCGCGTTGAAAAGGGCCGCATCGCCGTGCTCGCCTCAGATCAGGCGTGGCTTTGGGGACGTGGTTATGAAGGTGGTGGGCCGCAGTTGGAACTGCTGCGCAGGCTGGCGCATTGGATGCTGAAAGAGCCGGAACTGGAGGAGGAGGCGCTGACCGCCACCAACAAGGGCAATGTGCTGACCATCACGCGCCGCACTGTGGCGGATAAAGCTCCGGGTGATCTGCTGATCACTGGGCCGGATGGCGCGGAACAAACGCTGGTATTGCCGCCCGCTGGACCAGGGAAATTCAGCGCCGACTGGAAAGCGCCCGCTTTGGGCCTTTATCGCTTGCAACAAGGCGATCTGGTGCGGGTGGTGGCGGTTGGCCCCTCGGCACCGAAGGAATTTGTGGAAACCTTGGCTTCGGGTGAAGGACTGGCCCCCCTCGTCACCACCATGCAAGGTGGCATTCTACCGATCGAGGCGGGTCTACCCAGCATCCGCTCTGTGCGCGAAGGTCGCCCCGCGGCGGGGCGTGGCTGGATCGGCGTCACCCCGCGCAGTGCGTTTGTCACCGAAGATCTGCGGATCAGCCCCTTGGTGCCCGGTTGGCTGATGCTGATCTTGGCGGCAGGGTTGGCGGTGGCCGCTTGGTTGGTCGAAGGCCGCTTCAAGCGACGTCCAGCATGACCTTGCGCGAGGCGGATGCAAACTCGCGCCGGATCAGCATGGCCGAGGTGAGCAGTGTCGTCGCGATCAGGACATAGGGGCCTAGCAGCCAACCCAGACTGCCCAGTGCGAAATAGATCGAGTGCAGGCCACGGTTAAAGCTTTTCGCCGCCGTGATGTTCAACTCTGCCGCCTGCTGTGCGCGGTGCGGCGCGACCGGATCGCTGGGATCATTCGGCACCGCTGCCATCAGGATCGCACAATAGCCAAACAGCCGGTTCGACCAGATGAACTTCAGCACTGCATTTGCTAGAAACATAATCACCAGCAACACCCGCAGTTGTAATCCGGTGGCATCGGCGGGCAGGGTCAAATCTTCGGCCAGCCCGACAATCGCCGCCGGATTGCCGATCAGCGCGATGCCGCCGCCAATCGCGATCAGCGAAGCAGAGGCAAAAAATGCCGTGCCCTGCCGCAGACTGTCGATCATCGAGGCGTCAAAAATCCGGGGTTGCCGGGTCAAAAATTGCCGCATCCATTCGCGCCGGTACTCTTTCATCAGCACCGTGACCGAAGGGCGGCTGACAGGCGGATTCTCGATCAACCAGCCGATCCCCGCCCATGCAATCAAAGTCAACGCCACGGCAAGTGCGTCGATGGTGCTGAACGGGCCGATGCTGATCATGCTTTGCATCCGCCAAACCTATGCTTTCGCAGCAAATCTGGGAAGGGCCAACAGTCGCTTGCCATTTCGAAAAATTGGTTATATTTTCTAACCACACAAGGAGGCACCCATGGATATGCCGATCCCCAATGCCGCCATCGTCGCGCGCAAATCTGCCATCGTCACTCGTCTGCGCTCGGTGTTGCCCGCCGATGCGGTGATCAGCGACCCGGCGGAAACCCGCGCCTATGAATGTGACGCGCTGACCGCTTACCGCTGCGCGCCCATGGTCGCCGTTTTGCCCCGCACCACCGCCGAAGTCGCCGCCGTTTTGAAAATTTGCCATGAAGAACAAGTGCCTGTGGTACCGCGCGGCTCTGGCACCAGCCTTGCGGGCGGGGCTTTGCCCACTGCCGATTGTGTTCTTCTGGGTGTGGCGCGGATGAATGCCGTGCTGGAAACCGATTACGACAACCGCTTCATCCGGGTGCAATCGGGCCGCACCAACCTGTCAGTCACCGGGGCGATTGAGGCTGATGGCTGGTTCTATGCCCCCGACCCGTCGAGCCAACTCGCCTGCGCCATCGCGGGCAATATCGCGATGAATTCGGGCGGGGCGCATTGCCTGAAATACGGTGTCACCACCAACAACCTGCTGGGCGTCACCTTGGTGCAGATGGATGGCACGGTGGTTGAGGTCGGCGGGCCGTGGTCGGATGCAGGGGGGATCGACCTTCTGGGCGTGATCTGCGGATCAGAAGGCCAACTGGGCATCGTCACCGAAGCCACCTTGCGCATCCTGCCGAAACCCGAAGGCGCGCGGCCCGTACTGGCGGGGTTCAACTCCAACGAAGTCGCAGGCACCTGCGTATCCGACATCATCAAGGCCGGCATCCTGCCTGTCGCCATCGAATTCATGGACCGCCCCTGCATCCGCGCCACCGAAGCCTTCGCCAAGGCGGGCTACCCAGATTGCGAGGCGTTGCTGATCATCGAGGTCGAAGGCAGCCCCGCTGAAATTGCCGAACAACTGACCCGCATCAAGGCGATTGCCATGGCGCATAATCCGGTCGAATTCCGCGAAGCTGCCGATGAGGATCAGGCCAAGCGGATCTGGCTGGGCCGCAAATCTGCCTTTGGCGCGATGGGGCAGATCAATGATTACATGTGCTTGGACGGCACGATTCCGGTCTCCGCCCTTCCTTTCGTGCTGCGTCGGATTGGCGAGATGAGTGCCGCTTGCGGTCTGGATGTTGGCAATGTGTTTCACGCAGGTGATGGCAACATGCACCCTTTGATCCTGTTCGACGCCAACAAACCCGGCGATCTGGAACGCTGCGAGGCGTTTGGCGCGGATATTCTGAAGCTCTGTGTCGAGGTCGGCGGTTGCTTGACGGGCGAGCATGGCGTGGGGATTGAAAAGCGCGATCTGATGAAGGTGCAATTCAACGCGGCGGATATCGAGGCGCAACTGCGCGTCAAGGATGTGTTTGATCCGGCTTGGCTGTTGAACCCGGCGAAGGTGTTTCCGTTAGATGTGACGGCCGGACGGCGCGCGCGGTGAAAGGCCGGGACTGCCTGCCCCAAGTCCATTGGTTTCTCGAACCAATAGCGAAACCAATGAACTACCCCAAGGATATTTGAGCAGAGAGGATGATCATGCAGCCTGCTTCGGAAGCGGAACTCAGTGACATAATCCAGGACGCGCAGGCTTTGCTGATCCAAGGCGGTGGCACGCGTCGGATTGGTCACGCGGTCGGCGAAGTGTTGGATACCTCGGCCCTAAGTGGCGTTGACCTTTACGAACCGGGCGCTTTGACCTTGGTAGCGCGCGCAGGCACGCCCTTGGCCGACATTGAAGCGCTGCTGGCGACAGAGCACCAGCGCTTGGCATTTGAAGTGCCGGATTTCCGTGTGCTGCTGGGCCGCAATGGGGTGTCCACCATCGGCGGCGTGGTGGCGGCCAATGCCTCGGGGCCGCGCCGCGTGCAGGTGGGGGCCTGCCGCGACGCCCTGTTGGGGGTGCGCTTTGTCGATGGTACGGGCGCTGTGATCAAGAACGGCGGGCGGGTGATGAAGAACGTCACCGGTTATGATCTGGTCAAACTGATGGCAGGCGCGCAAGGGGCTTTGGGCGTTTTGACCGAGGCGTCGTTCAAAGTGCAGGCGGTGCCGGAAGCCGAAGTAACACTGGTGGCAGAGCGGGCCTTGCCGCAGGGGCTGGCAGATTTGCGGGCAGCGCTTGGTTCGCCCTATGACATTTCGGGGGCGGCTTGGGCGGACGGCCGGGCGATGATCCGGTTGGAGGGGATGGCGGGATCAGTCGCTTACCGTGCCGGAAAGTTGCGGGATTTGCTTCGGTTTGAAGAAGCGCCCACCGACTGGACGGCCGTGCGCGATGTGACGGCTTTCCTCGGGCAGGCGGGGGCCATTTGGCGACTATCCATCAAGCCAACCGAGGCCGCCGGAGTGATCGAACGCCTTGGTCTCGAGGCGGTTTGCGATTGGGGCGGCGGGCTGGTCTGGCTGCTGGACCCCTCCGGGGCGGCGGATGTCCGCGCTGCGATGGCAGGGATCGGTCATGCCACCCTGATGCGGGCTTTGCCGGGGATGGAGGCCATTCCGATCTTCCCGCCCGAGGCCCCCGCCGTGGCGACCCTCACGACAGGCCTGCGCGTCAAATTCGATCCGCGTGGCATTTTCAATCCGGGGATGATGGGCTGATGCAGACGCATTTCACTGAAACTCAACTGCAAGACCCTAAACTGGCCGAGGCCAACAAGATCCTGCGCTCTTGCGTGCATTGCGGGTTTTGCACAGCCACTTGCCCGACCTATCAAGTGCTTGGCGATGAATTGGACAGCCCACGCGGCCGGATTTATCTGATCAAGGAAATGCTGGAAACCGGCCGTCCCGCCGACGCGCGCACGGTGAAACATCTGGATCGTTGCCTGTCTTGTCTGGCCTGCACCACCACCTGCCCCTCGGGCGTGGATTACATGCACCTGATCGACCAGGCCCGCGCCTATGTCGAGAAAACCTACAAACGCCCGTTGTCAGATCGTGCCCTGCGCTGGGTGCTGGCCGAAGTGATCCCGCACCCCACCCGTTTCCGCCTTGCGCTGTTTGCCGCCAAACTCGGCCGCCCCTTCGCCCGCCTGATCCCCGACGCCCGCCTGCGCGCCATGCTGGCGATGGCCCCCGCAACCATCCCCCCGGTCAGCCGCAACGATGATCCGCAAAGCTTTGCGCCGACTACGCCCAAACGGATGCGGGTGGCGCTGATGACGGGTTGCGCGCAAAAGGCGCTGAACACCGATATCAACGATGCCACCATCCGCCTGCTGCGGCGTCTTGGTTGCGAGGTGGTGGTGCCGCGTGGCATGGGCTGTTGCGGTGCGCTGACCCATCACATGGGGCGTGAGGCGGAAAGCCATGTGTCCGCCCAAACCAACATCGCGGCGTTTATCGCGGAAAAACGCGGCGCGGGATTGGATGCGATTGTCATCAACACCAGTGGTTGCGGCACCACGGTGAAGGATTACGGCCATATGATCGGCACGCCAGAGGCTGCCGAGGTTTCTGCCCTGACGCTGGATATATCCGAGCTTTTGCAACGTCTTACCTTGCCGGAAGGTGCCCCCAAGGGCTTGACCGTGGCCTATCATGCGGCCTGTAGCCTGCAACACGGCCAGCAAATCAAAACCGCGCCAAAAGACTTGCTGGAGCGGGTCGGCTTCACGGTGGTTGAACCTGCCGATAGCCATCTCTGCTGCGGTTCAGCGGGCACCTACAACCTGCTGCAACCCGAGATTTCGGCGCAACTCCGCGCCCGCAAGGTGCAAACGCTGGAAGCCAAACGTCCCGACATCATCGCGGCGGGCAACATCGGCTGTATGATGCAAATCGGCTCGGCCACCGCCACGCCGATTGTGCATACGGTGGAACTGCTCGATTGGGCCACAGGTGGCCCGAAACCGCGCGCTTTGGGGTGATTTGCCTCACATCTGCCCCACTTTATGGCTAGATCGGGCAACCAGACCGGAGAACCCATGCGCTTTGCCCTGATCGCCCTGCTTGCCCTTGCCAGCCTGCCCGCTGTTGCCCAGGAAACGCCCCTCGTCAGCCTGCAAACCGGCGATGATTCAAAGGGTTGGAACGCAGTCGGGCGGTTGAACCTTGGCGACCGTGGCTTTTGCACCGGCACCCTGATCGCCCCCGATCTGGTGCTGACCGCCGCCCACTGCCTGTTTGACAAAGAAACCGGGGCGCGGATTGATGCCCGCGATATCCATTTCCTCGCCGGTCTGCGCAATGGCCGCGCCGAAGCCTACCGCAACGTCGCCCGCGCCGTCGCCCACCCAGATTATGCCTATTCCGGTGAAGACGAACTGGATCGCACCGCCTTTGATATCGCCGTGCTGGAACTCGATCAGCCGATCCGCCTGCCCTCGATTCAGCCGATCAGCACCACATCACCTCCCTCGCTCGGCGACGAAGTCGGCGTGGTGTCCTACGCGCAGGATCGCGCCGAAGCACCGTCGCTGCAACAGATTTGCCATGTGATTGATGGCTCGGACAAAGTGCTGGTGCTGTCCTGCGATGTGGATTTCGGCTCCTCCGGGGCGCCGATTTTCACCGTGAAAAACGGTGTGCCACAGATCGTCTCGGTGGTTTCGGCCAAGGCGGAATCGGACGGTAAAAAGGTCTCGCTCGGCACAGCGCTTGAGACGCCTCTGGCCGTGGTGATGGCAGAACTGGCGAAAGAAAGCCGTGCGGTTTCGGTTGCGGGCAGCAAGGTCAACATCCTTTCCGGCGGCAAAGCCAGCGGCGCGAAATTCATCAAACCGTAAGGCTTGAAAGCCGCCAAATCACTTCCCAAATCAACGGTGTCCCCAAAGTGCCGCAATCGGGCTTAGGGGGCGTCAACCGCCTTGCCCCTTTGGGAAGGCTTCCGCGCCGTTGCAAAACGGCCATCGCTTGAAAGAGGATGACTATGCGCAATTTTGATTTTGCTCCGCTCTATCGTGCCACCGTTGGCTTTGACCGTATGGCCGATCTGGTTGACCGGGCGCTTAGCGCCGATGTGGCCCAGCCCACCTATCCCCCGTATAACATTGAGAAAACCGCCGACGATGCTTACCGCATCTCGATCGCCGTCGCGGGTTTCTCGCCCGACGAACTGTCGGTTGAAGTGAAAGACGGCGCGTTGCACGTCACCGCCCGCAAGGCCCCTGAAACCGAGGGCAAAGCCTATCTGCACCGGGGCATCGCCACCCGGGCCTTTGACCGCCGCTTTGCTTTGGCCGATCATGTCCGTGTCACCGGGGCCGCCCATGAGTATGGCATGCTGCACATCAACCTCGTGCGCGAAACCCCCGAGGCTTTGAAGCCGCGCCGCATTGAGATCGGCCGCCGCTCGGATGTCGAGGTGAAGGCTGTCGAGTCCCAAGTGGAAACCGCCAACGCCTAAACCACTCACAGCCCCGAAAGGCCCGGCCCCGCGCCGGGCCTTTTGCTTTGCCGCCTGCTCTGCGATACTCTGTGCCATGCCCACGCCCTGCTGCACGGAGTTTCGATGAAAACGCACCTGCCCCCCAAGCAAATCACCGCTGTTGAGGCCGCGCATCCGATGCACCCCGCCACCCGCGCGCTGGACGGTGGTTTGCGGTCCGATCCTATGACCGGGGCTATCGCGCCCAACATTTCCATGTCGGTCAACAACGTTTTCACTCCCGGCGGTTCGGCGTTTTCCGCTGATGGTATCGGTGATCTGACCGAACTGCCCTATCTCTACGCCCGTTGGACCAATCCGACCGTTCGCGATCTGGAACGTCGCCTCGCCAGTCTCGAATGCGCCGAGGATGCGCTCGCCACCGCCACCGGAGTCGCCGCAATCGCCGCGACCTTTCTGGCGCTGTTAAAATCCGGCGATCATCTGATCATTTCCGACGTGTGCTATGCCGGGGCGTATGAACTCGCCACCCGGATTTTGCCCGGTTTTGGCATAGAGGTCACTCCAGTTAATCTGTCGAACCTTGAGGCACTCAAGGCGGCCCTGCGCCCCAACACCGAGCTGATCCACGCCGAAAGCCCCTGTAACCCCTTGCTGCGGTTGACGGATCTTTGCGCCCTCGCAGAAATCGCAAAAGCCGCAGGCGTGCTGACCTCCGTAGACAGCACCTTGGCAACCCCAGTGCTGACCCAGCCGCTGATGCATGGCATTGATCTGGTGATCCACTCGCTGACCAAATTCATGAACGGCCATGGCGATGCTTTGGGCGGGGCAGTGATTGGCCGCAAAGACCTGATCTCGCGCATCCGCGCCTCGTCCGGCGTCTATCTGGGCGCGGCCTTGTCAGCACAAAACGCCTGGCTGATCCTGCGCGGCATCGACACCTTGTTTCCCCGCCTGCGCACCGCATCCGAAAATGCTACGGTTCTGGCAAAGCATCTGGAGGCGCATCCAAAAGTGCTGGCCGTCACCTATCCCGGGCTTGCCAGCCACCCACAACACGCGCTGGCCAGCCGTCAGATGGCGCTGCCCGGCGGTATGATCACCTTCCAGACCACCGATCCTGAAGCCGTGGCGCAGAAGATGGCGGCACGGTTCCGGGTGATGCACTACGCCTTCTCGCTGGGCCATCAGCGCAGCATCTGCGTGCATATCGGCACCGATGACATCATGGCCTCGACCTACCGGATGGCGGGAGAAAGCTTGAAGGATTACAAGCGTTTCGCAGGCGAAGGCGTGTTCCGCCTGTCGGTCGGTTTGGAAGATGCGCGCGATCTGATCGAGGATCTGGACCGCGCGCTGGCAGATTAACGCTGGGACAAAGCCTTGGCGGTGCGCATCAGGTTCACCGCCTCGATCCGGTAGCCAAACTCATCC
>CAYLYV010000075.1:0-22723 GCA_964387655.1 uncultured Cypionkella sp.
CTTGCCGAGAAAATTCTACTTATGCAGCCCCTTACTTTCGGGGAGGATTACCCATCCAACCTTAGGAAGCCTCTCGATTGCGTCCTTCAGGATGGGCATTGGGGTTGCCTTTCGGTAAACTTTCTCGTGTGTGTCTTTCCCCTCATGACCGATGATATCGCGCACGACTTTATCGTCTACTCCAAAGTTGTCGAGTGCGTTTTGGACGTAGTGGCGACAGCTATGCAGCGTGAGATCCGCTCCCTCAGCGCCGAGGCTCCTATCGATAACCTCCCGCATCTGCCGCCCTAGCTTCTTGCCATAGCTTCCCGAAGCGTCGCCCAACTCGGGGAACAAGGAACGGGAGCCTTTGGTGCGTAGGGCATCGACATAGTCCATGAATCCTAGTTCGATCAGGTGGCTGTGAATTGGAACCTTGCGCTGCGAGGCCAGGTTCTTGACGCGCCGCAGATCATTGTCATCAATGTCGAAGCAATGGGTGCCCTCCACCTCAATGATATCCTTTGGCATCAGCCCTGCAATTTCTTCGCGCCTCGCGCCTGTATACGCGGCAATCAGAGGACACCAATAGAGGCCGTTGCGGATGATCCGGTCGCCGGGCTCCAATTGCCGGGCCACGGACTTCGAGCCCTGCCAAACAGGGCTTTGGAAAAGGGTCTTTAGCTGTTCGGCGGTGAAAGCCTGACGTTTGTCGCGATCGCGCACGCTCTCTTTGCGGCGTAGCTTGCTGGGTTTCAGCTTTTGATCAATCGCAATCCCTTCGTCATCCGCCCAGGTCACGATCTGGGTCAGATGTTCAAGATGGCGATTCACCGTGGCGACACTCAGACCTAATTTTTCCGCAGGTAACTGCTCGGCCCGCGCCATGATTTCCTCACGGCTGGCCCCCGCATCCCTCGGGCTTTTGCCCCAGCTTTTCGGCAGCTTGTTAAGATCTGTGCGAAAAGATGTGACATGGCTTTGCCGGATGCTGCGGACGTCAGTAATCCCGGTCAAGGTAGAGAACAGCGTCACAAAGCTCTCATACTGGCGCAGGGTCTTTTCTTCGATTCCTTCGGCCCGCTTAAGCGCGTTCATTCTCTGAACGATCGCGGTGAGGCTCGGATCAAGGATTTCGGGGTCTGATGCTCCTTGATTTGGGGGATGGTCTGGTTCACGAGTTTCTTGAGTTTCAATGGGTAGTTGATTAGGAGCCTCCGGCTCCTGCGGGATCGATTCATCCCAGGCTAAGTGCTTGCCACGGATGTAAAGGTCCATCGTCTCAATCGTTCCTTGGGCCGAAACCGTTTCGCGCCCGGTCAACGCCTTGAATTCCCGCAGAATGATCCGTCGGCGCGTATCGCTCGTCAGGTCGCTCCGCAAAAGATCGACATCGCGGGCGAAGAGGCTGTTATCGTCAGGAGTTGGCGCGTGGACGCCTTTGTTGGCGATATGTTCCCAAGCGGCCCGCATCGCCTCGTCATGGCGGCGATCATCAGCAGGATCGCAGCTGTCGACTCGGCTGAACATGGCAATCGTGGCGATTTTGGCGCGCTCGCGCTTCGCAACCTCTGCAAGCCAGTTGCGTGCCTCGGTTTCTGTGATCTGATTTCTGACGGCGTGTTCCATGGCGATATCACTCTCGGCGCTAAGCTTCCGAGCTAAGATAACCGCAATGCGCGGGTCGGTGGTGCGCAAAGAGAGCTTGATGTCGACGATTTTTGTGGATTGTCGGCTTATGCGACGGCGCCAATGGAACACTTGGCCGCGTCGGAAGAGGTGGGGTTGGCCGTTCATCTATTATCCGTTCCCAGTTGGACGGACAGACAAATCACCTGTGCAGGATGGAACATCCTTATGCCACATAGACGAAGCCAAATTTTGGCTTTGTCTATTATTTCAACGACTTGCGTTGAAATTGGCTCCGGCGGTAGGGATCGAACCTACGACCAATTGATTAACAGTCAACTGCTCTACCGCTGAGCTACGCCGGAACACGAGGGGTCTATAGCAAGGGTGTTTGGGGGCGTAAAGGGGGGTGGCGGATAAAAATGCATTGCGGCTCAGATGATTTTGAACTGGGCCTCGGGGCCGAGGGGTTCGGTGGCGGTGACGATATTTCTGTTATGCAGATCAATGAGATGCGCAAGAATGTTGCGGGCTGCTGCGGGCAGCAGGGCAGGTGGGGTGTCGGTGTAAAGTTGCAACGCCAGATCGGCGGGGCGGGCGGGGCCTGCCCGCAACGCCGCACGGATCGCGGTTTCGCGGGCATGGCGGTGGGTGGTAAGCTCGGCCAAGCGCGCAACCGGATCGGTAATAACCTCGCCATGGCCAGGCCAGAACTGCCGCCATTCCCGCGCCTGCAATCGCCGCAACGATGCCATATAGGCACTCATATCGCCATCGGGCGGCGAGACCAGCGTGCTCGCCCAGCCCATCACATGGTCGCCGCTGAACAGATCCTTCCCGAGCGCAAAGCACAGATGCCCGCCCATATGGCCGGGGGTATGCAAAGCCTCAATCTGCAAGCCCGCCAGCGCCAGCACCGTGCCATCCGCCACCAGCACGTCCGGCGCAAAGCCCGCATCCACGCCTTCGCCACCGCCTTGCAATCCAGCCAAAGCCAGACGCTGCATCACCACCGAACGTCCCGCCGCAGCAGTGCCAAAGCCGTAAACCTGCGCCCCGGTCGCCGCTTTCAATTCAGGCACCAGCGCGGAATGATCCAGGTGCGGATGCGTCAGCAGAATCGCCCGCAGCGGCATCCCCTGCACAGCCGCCAGCAGTGCCGCCAGATGATCGGGCAGGGCAGGGCCGGGGTCGATCACCACCGCGCCCTCGGGCCCGTGCAGCACATAGGTGTTGGTGCCGGTCCCGGTCATCGGGCTGGGGTTATCCGCCCTGATCCGCTGCACGCCATCCGCTATTTGCATCCCGGCCTTCCCATCTTGCCGCATCCCCGCTAACCTTGCCGCTATGCAGCGCCGCCTCAAGCCCTTTCTGCCCCGCAGCCTGTTTGGCCGCGCCGCGCTTATTCTGGTGCTGCCGGTGGTGGTGGTGCAGCTGATCGTCTCCATCGCCTTCATCCAGCGGCATTTTGATGGCGTCACCCGGCAGATGACCGGTGGCGTCAGCATCGAGATCCGCTATATCCGCGCCCGCGTCGATGCGGTCGAGACACAGGCCCAGGCGCAGGCGCTCGCCTATGATCTCACCCGCGGCCTTGATCTTGGCCTGAAATTCCCGCTGAGTCCCGCCGAAATCCCGCAAACCGACAGCCGCGCGTGGTTTGACTATGCTGGCCGCGCCGTCACCCTGACTTTGTATGAGCGGCTCTCCGGCGTGCGCGCGGTCGATCTGACCAGCAATCCCTTGGCGGCGCAGGTCTATCTCGACACCAACAAAGGCCCGATCCGGTTTGAGATAAAACGCTCGCGCATTTCCGCCAGCAACCCGCATCAACTCTTGGTCTGGATGGTGTTCACCTCGGCCTTGATGACCTTCATCGCCTATATTTTCCTGCGCAACCAACTCAGCCCGATCACCCGGCTGGCGCGCGCCTCGGACGCCTTCGGCAAGGGACAGACCGTGCCCTACACACCGCGCGGTGCCACCGAGGTGCGGGCGGCGGGCAATGCTTTCCTGAACATGCGCGCCCGGATTGAGCGGCAGATCGAAAGCCGGACCCAGATGCTGTCGGGCGTCAGCCACGATCTGCGCACGCCACTGACCCGGCTGAAACTGGGCCTGTCCTTCCTGCCCGAAGACGACGACACCCGCGCGTTGCAGCAGGATGTCGCGGATATGGAGCGCCTGGTCGATGAATTTCTGTCCTTTGCGCGCGGCGATGCGATGGAGGAGCCCGAGGCCAGCCAGCCCACCGCGTTGCTGCAACATGTGGTCGACAACGCGCGCCGCATGGGGCAACCCGTCACGCTGGGCCCCTACACTCTGCCCCCCGGCGATCCACAGGACTCCGCCAAACTGCGCCCGCAAGCCATCACCCGCGCGCTGGAAAACCTGATCGGCAACGCCGTGCGCCATGCCAAACATGTCGAGGTCAGCCTGCAAGTCTCCGACCGTTCCTTGCGCTTTATCGTCGAAGATGATGGCCCCGGCATCGCCAAAGACCGCCGCGATGAGGCTTTAGAGCCGTTCAAACGGCTGGACCCCGCCCGCAATCCCAACAAGGGCGGCGGGGTGGGGCTTGGCCTGTCGATTGCCTCCGACATTGCCCGCAGCCACGGCGGCGCGTTGCGCCTTGCCGACAGCGAACGGATGGGCGGCTTGCGCGCAGAGATTACCGTCGCGCGCTGACCCGGCACTCCTCGCCATTTGACGGCAACACCCGTTGAAACGCGGTCCCTGCCACCTTAACTCAGGCAGGCTGAAACTTTCGCATTCCCCAAATTTTCAGCACATCCCCGCTAAACCCCACCGCAACTCCTCGCCGATTGCAGCAATGCGCCCGCCCACCCTTGCACCCCCCGGCGCGCGCCACTAAGACTCTGGAAAGCATCCGGCGATTAAAACAGTTCCACGGACCAACAGGCAGGTTTCCATGCGCGATCCAGTTGACCACTACATGAACACCCTTGTGCCGATGGTGGTCGAACAGACCAGCCGCGGCGAACGCGCCTATGATATTTTCAGCCGTATGCTGAAAGAGCGCATCATTTTCCTCGCAGGCCCGGTGCATGACGGCATGTCGTCACTGATCTGCGCCCAGCTTTTGTTCCTTGAGGCCGAGAACCCCTCGAAGGAAATCGCGATGTATATCAACAGCCCCGGCGGCGTTGTGACCTCCGGTTTGTCGATCTACGACACCATGCAATACATCCGCCCCAAGGTTTCTACCCTCGTGATCGGGCAGGCCGCCTCGATGGGCTCGCTCCTGCTGCAAGCAGGCGAAAAGGGCATGCGCTTCTCGCTGCCGAACTCTCGCGTCATGGTGCACCAACCCTCGGGCGGCTACCAAGGCCAAGCGACCGACATCATGATTCACGCGCGCGAAACCGAAAAGCTGAAACGCCGCCTGAATGAGATCTACGTCCGCCACACCGGCAACGATTATGAAACGGTCGAAGCCGCACTCGAGCGTGACAATTTCATGTCCGCCGAAGATGCCAAGGCTTGGGGCCTGATTGACGAAATTCTCGAAAGCCGTGGCAAGGTTGACGAAGTGAAATAACCCCGGTGCCCCCGGCTGATACCGGGGGCACTTTCGGCCCGCCCACGCAGGGCGGGGCACTTTCGGATTGTAGAGGTTTGGGCCTTGGCCTACACTTCCTTCAAACGCCCCTCACGGGCGCAGGGCTAGAGGATACCCATGGCGAACAATTCCGGCAGCGACAGCAAGAACACGCTCTACTGCTCCTTTTGCGGCAAAAGCCAGCATGAGGTCCGCAAGCTGATCGCCGGCCCGACCGTTTTCATCTGCGATGAATGTGTCGAGCTGTGTATGGACATCATCCGCGAGGAAACCAAAACCACGGGGCTGAAAACCACCGATGGCGTGCCAACGCCGCGCGACATCTGCAAGGTTCTGGATGATTATGTCATCGGTCAGGTCCATGCCAAACGCGTACTCTCGGTCGCTGTGCACAACCACTACAAGCGGCTGAACCACGCCAGCAAGACCGACATCGAACTGTCTAAATCCAACATCCTGCTGATCGGGCCTACCGGCTGCGGCAAGACTTTGCTGGCGCAGACGCTGGCCCGCATCTTGGATGTACCGTTCACCATGGCCGATGCGACGACGTTGACCGAAGCGGGCTATGTCGGCGAAGATGTTGAAAACATTATCCTGAAACTGCTGCAAGCCTCGGAATACAACGTCGAACGGGCGCAGCGTGGCATCGTCTATATCGACGAAGTCGACAAGATCACCCGCAAGTCCGACAACCCCTCGATCACCCGCGATGTGTCGGGCGAAGGCGTGCAGCAGGCCCTGCTGAAGATCATGGAAGGCACCGTTGCCAGCGTTCCCCCGCAAGGCGGGCGCAAGCATCCGCAGCAGGAATTCCTGCAAGTCGATACCACGAATATCCTGTTCATCTGTGGCGGGGCGTTCTCGGGGCTTGAGAAAATCATCGCGCAACGTGGCAAAGGCTCGGCCATCGGCTTTGGGGCTGCGGTGAAGGGGCCGGAAGATCGCGGCGCGGGTGAGTTGTTCCAGGAACTTGAACCCGAGGATTTGTTGAAATTCGGCCTGATCCCCGAGTTTGTCGGTCGCCTTCCGGTGATCGCCACCCTGACCGATCTTGACGAAGACGCGCTGATCACGATTTTGACCGAGCCGAAGAACGCTCTGGTCAAGCAATACCAGCGCCTGTTCGACATCGAAGGCACCAAACTGACCTTCACACCAGACGCTTTGACCGCCATCGCCAAACGCGCCATCAAGCGCAAAACCGGTGCACGCGGTCTGCGCTCGATCATGGAAAGCATCCTGCTGAACACTATGTTCGAACTGCCCGGTATGGATGATGTCGAGGAAGTCGTGGTTAACGAGGAAGCCGTCAACAATGGTGCTGCCCCTCTGTTGGTCCACACTGAGACGAAGAAAAAAGAACCCGCAACCGCCAGCTAAGGCCGTTGCAAAGGTGATCAAAAGGCGGGCCAATGGCCCGCCTTTTTCGTTGCATAGCCCTCGGTTCTGCCCAATCATCCCGCCCATGCAACGCCAAGACCTCCTCCCCGAACCCGACTTGCCAAAAGGCACCGACCTGCTGGCCGAAGGCCGCAAACTTGGCCTGACATGGCAAACCGGCCCCTCCGCTTTCCTGACCCACTACGCCACCGCATCGGAACTCGATTACAAACGCACCGCGATGGCGCAGGGCAGGGTGATGCAACATGCCCAGATCGGCTACCGCGACCCCGCCAAAAGCATCCGCGCCTACCACGACATCTGGGCCGCCTGCGACAAGGCTGGCACCCGCCTCGACCGCTACGGCCTCTGCCTCGACTGGTCGATGGCCCTGCCGCGCAGCCTGCGTGCCAAAGCCCAACGCGGCACCGGCATGATCCTGCCGCAAATCGAAGACTTCGTAGCCCTCGCCAACGCCGCCCCCGTCGCCGCCCATTTCGGCGATTTCGTCCTAGGCTTCCCCGCCGCGCTGGAAAACACCCAAGCCGCGCTGAGCGCCGGGGCCACCGCCATCGGCAACCTCGGCCAATATTTCACCTTCCGCGTCCCCGGCCATGACGACGATATCGCGGCCACCAAATCCACCGTCACAGCCCTTGGTCTGATCGCAGCCCAAACCACCCCCGTGATGATCCACTCCAACATCGACGACGGCTTTGCCGCCCAGTTCACCGATCTCGCCAACGCTCTGGGCATGATTCTGGTCGAACGCGACATCGCCGCCCTGATCGGCGCGCCCATCGGCCACGCCTTTGGCCACCATTTCAGCGACCCACTCGCCCGCCTCGCCTTCCAAAACGCCCTGCACGCCGAAGGCGCCGCCCCCGGCACGATGATCTACGGCAACACCACCTCTTACCGCGGCACGCCCGCACAAAACTGGGCCGCCCTCTCCGCCTACCTGATGGTCGACGCCCTCGGCCAACGCCTGCACCCCACCGGCCATGCCATCAACCCGGTCCCCGTCACCGAAAACCAACGCATCCCCGAGATCGACGAGGTGATCGAGGCGCAACTGTTCGCCGGCCGCCTGATCGAACTCTCCGAGACTTGGCAGCCAATGATCGACCCCGCCACGGTCGCAACCCTGACCCAAACCCTCCGCCAAGGCGCGCAGACCTTCCGGCAAAACCTCTGGGCTGGCCTCACTGAAGCTGGCATTGACACCCAAGACCCCTTCGAGTGCCTGCTCGCCCTCCGCCGCCTCGGTGGCCGTCGCATCGAGGCCGCTTACGGCGCAGGCACCCCAAACCCCCGCGCCATGGGCGGGCGCACGCCGCTGGTCCCCGCCACCATCCTGCAAGAAATCGCGCACATGGCCAAAGCCGCCCTTGGCCCCAACCCACCCCGCACCCCTAACCTCACCATCCTCGTCGCCACCTCAGACGTGCATGAGCACGGCAAAATGCTGATTGATGAGATGCTGAACCAACTGGGAGCCACCGCAATCGACGGCGGCACCTCCACCGATCCCGACAAGATCATCGCACAGGCCCTATCTCAAACCCCTGACGCGATTGCGATTTCCACCTACAACGGCGTCGCCCTCAGCTACTACCAAGCCCTGCGCCACAGCCTCGATAAACACGGCCTCACCACCCCGATCCTGATCGGTGGTCGCCTGAACCAAATCCCCGAAGGCTCGAACTCCTCCCTCCCACAAGACGTGGGCGATCAACTCGCCGCCGAAGGCGCGCTCGTCTGCCGCGATGCCGCCGATCTGCTGCCGATCTTGCAGCAAATTGCCGTCCGCAAAACCGCCGCAACCCGCCAAGCCCCCTAGACCTTTCCGCCCCTTTCGGCCATATCAAGACAAACCCCTGCGGAGGCTTATATGTATTTCCTCAAGCGACTTCTGACCTGGTGGAACAGCCAAACTTTGGGCACCCAGATCTACACCGCCCGCAAGGGTCAAAAGGTCGGCGAGGATGAGCAGGGCAATATCTATTACCAAACCGCCGACACCAAGCGCCGCTGGGTGATCTACAATGGCGAATCCGAAGCAAGCCGCGTCTCGCCCGATTGGCACGGCTGGCTGCATTTCACCTGGAATGATCCGCCGACCAAAACCCCGCTAAAGCACAAGGCCTGGGAGCAGCCGCATCAGGAAAACCTGACGGGCACGCCTGCCGCTTATGCCCCCCCGGGCTCGATCCGCGCACATGCCCCCGTCCTGCGCACCGATTACGAGGCATGGCAGCCCGAATAGCGGCAGCCCGAATAAGGCCCGAGACCCAACATGAGTGAAAATCGCGCAGAAATCTTGGCAGGGGCCGCTGTGCTCGCCGCCGCCATTGGCTTTCTGGTCTATGCCACGGGCGGGCAGGGCCTGACCGCTGCGGCTGGCACCTATCCGCTGAAAGCCTCGTTCCGCTCGGTCGATGGCATCACGCCGGGATCAGATGTGCGCCTCGCAGGCGTCAAAGTTGGCAGCATCACCGCGCTGACATTGAACCCTGAAACCTTCTTTGCCGATGCCAGCATCGCCATCGACAGCAAAATCCAACTGCCGACCGACACCGCGATTCTGATCTCGTCCGAGGGGCTTCTGGGTGGCAATTTCGTCGAACTCGTGCCCGGCGGTGCCCTCGATATTCTCGCCCCCGGCGATGAGATTGAAGACACCCAAGGCGCGGTCAGCCTGATCTCACTGTTGATGAAATTTGTCTCGGGCGGCTCCTCCAGCGGCGACAAACCCGCTGATCCGGCTGCGACAACACCATGAAACGCTTGGCGATTTGCCTGAGCCTGCTGGCCAGCATGGCAAGCGCCCAAGAGGTCGCCGATGCCCCCGGTGCCAAACTGCGCCTGCTGGATAAGCTGACGGGCAAAGTCACCGATCTTGATCTCTCGAATGGCCAATCGCAAACCGTCGGTCGCCTGACCGTGCAGATGGACGGTTGCCGCTATTACCCCGAAAGCCCCGCCGCCGAGGCCTTTGCCCATCTGACCATTCTCGATGCCCAAGTGCCAGACCCGGTGTTCAACGGCTGGATGACCGCCTCCAGCCCCGCGCTTTCGGCTTTGGACAACGCGCGCTATGACGTTTGGGTGCTGCGCTGCGCAGTGCCCGATGTGGTGCTGCCCGATGTCGAAGACCCGCCCGAGGACACGCCGGGCGAAGGTCAGGACCCCAACGCAGACCCCGCCACCACCGATGATGGCAACGGCTGATAGCCTGCAGGCGTGAAGCTGGCTTGGCCTTGCACGGCTTGGCTCAAACGGCGCTGATACTCCGCCCGCGGAATTTCCACAGCCCCAAGCGACGCCAGATGCGGCGTCAGAAACTGCGTGTCAAACAGTTGAAACCCGCCCGCCCGCAGCCGATGCGTCAGATACGCCAGCGCGGTCTTAGAGGCATTGGTCTGCCGCGAAAACATGCTTTCGCCGAAAAACGCCGCCCCCAATGTCACCCCATACACCCCGCCAATCAGCGCCTCGCCCTGCCAAACCTCTAGGCTATGCGCAAACCCCATCTGGTGCAGCGCAGTGTAAAGCCCGGTGATCTCCGCATTGATCCACGTCTCGGGCCGATCCGCGCAGCCCGCGACCACCTCCGAGAATGCCTCATCCACACTGATGCGGTAATCGGCTGTCAGGATATGCTTGGCCAAAGACCGCGAGATGTGAAAGCGATCCAGCGGAAAGATGCCACGCCGCTTCGGGTCCACCCAATGGATTTCCGGATCATCCCGCCCATCGGCCATCGGGAAGATCCCCAAGCCATAGGCGTGCAGCAGCATTTCTGGGGTCAGGTGTTGCGTCATCAGCGGGGCAGGCAGGGCATGGGGGAACTCGAAAGTGTTAAAAGTGTCTTAACGGGGCAGGGTCATGTCCCTGTTATAAAATCATAAAATTTGGTCCCGAGTTGGGACCAGCAAAAAGGGGCGCCCGAAAGCGCCCCTCACTCTCATTGCCCGAAGGTCGCTTCCAGCCATTTCTCCAGCCAGTGAATGCCATATTCCCCGTTCTGAATATCCGGTTCGGCCAGCAACATATCAAACAGCGGTACCGTGGTCTCGATGCCATCAATGATCAACTCGCCCAACGCCCGCTTCAACCGAGCAAGCGCCTCAGGCCGATCCCGACCATGCACGATCAGTTTCCCAATCAAGCTGTCATAATAAGGCGGGATCGAATAGCCGCCATAGAGCGCCGAATCCATCCGCACGCCCAGCCCACCCGGCGCGTGGAACACCTTGACCTTGCCGGGGCGCGGCGCGAAATCGGGCAACCGCTCGGCATTGATCCGCACCTCAATCGCGTGGCCGTTGATTTCCAACTCATCCTGCGTGAAGGACATATCCATCCCGGCAGCCACCCGGATTTGCTCGCGGACCAGGTCCACCCCGAAGATCGCCTCTGTGACAGGATGTTCGACCTGAAGCCGGGTGTTCATCTCGATGAAGAAGAACTCGCCATCCTCATAGAGAAACTCGATGGTGCCGGCACCGATATAGTTGATCTTGGCGACCGCATCGGCACAGGTCTTGCCGATCTTGGCACGCATGGCAGGCGTGATGCAGGGGCCGGGGGCTTCCTCGAACACCTTCTGGTGGCGGCGCTGCAAGGAACAGTCCCGCTCGCCCAGATGCACAGCCCGACCTTTGCCATCCCCGAACACCTGAATCTCAATGTGGCGCGGCTTTTGCAGATACTTCTCGATGTAAACTTCATCATTGCCAAACGCCGCTTTCGATTCCGCCCGTGCGGTGCGGAAGGCGATCTCAAGTTCTTCGGCGTTGCGGGCGACTTTCATGCCACGACCGCCGCCACCAGCGGTAGCCTTGATGATCACCGGAAAACCGATGCCCGCCGCCACCCCAATCGCGGTCTCGAAATCAGCGACACCACCATCTGAGCCGGGAACCACCGGAATCCCCAGATCTTTCGCGGTGATCTTGGCGGTGATCTTGTCGCCCATGATGCGGATATGCTCGGCTTTCGGGCCGATGAAGGTGATGCCGTGATCCTCCAACGCCTGCGCGAAAGCGGCGTTTTCCGACAGGAACCCATAGCCTGGATGCACCGCCTGCGCGCCCGTAATCTCACAAGCCGAGATAATCGCGGACTTTGAGAGATAGCTGTCGGTGGATGAGGCCGGGCCGATACAGACCGACTCGTCGGCCATCCGCACATGCATCGCATCGGCGTCGGCGGTGGAATGCACGGCGACCGATTTGATCCCCATCTCCTGGCAGGCGCGGATCACGCGGAGGGCGATCTCGCCCCGGTTGGCGATCAGGATTTTTTCAAACATCGGCTTACTCGATGATCATCAGCGGTGCGCCGTACTCAACCGAGTTGCCGTCGGCGACAAGGATGCGTTTCACGGTGCCCGCGCGCTGCGCCGGAATGTGGTTCATGGTTTTCATCGCTTCGATGATCAGCACGGTCTGACCCTCGGTCACCACCGAACCCACACTGACGAAAGCCGCAGCCCCCGGTTCCGCCGACAGATACGCGGTGCCCACCATCGGCGAGGTCAAAGCGCCGGGATGCTGTGCGGGATCTTCAATGGCGGCAGCGGCTGCGGCCGGAGCGGCCCCTGCGGCGGGGGCAGGCGCATAGTGCATCGCGGGGGCGCTCGCGGCCATCTGCACGATATTGGATTGCTTGACCACGCGCACTTCGAGGCTGTCATCCTCGCCATACTCGCGTTTAACCGACAGTTCAGTCAGATCATTCTTGTTCAAAAGCTCTGCAAGAGCCGAGATAAACGCAACGTCTGCGTCGGAAGATTGTTTGCTCATGCCGTCCTCTTTTGGCGTCATTGCTGCGCGCTGGATGGGCCATATCCGCGCCTTGATCGCACACATATACATAAGCCAGCGCCTAGAAAAAAGGCCGAAGATCGGTTGCGGCTGGCCAGAGCCAAAAAAACTGCCCGCAAACCACCTCACCTAAAATTTACCATTTGATAAAAAAATAAAGCTGTGCCAGCCTCAATAAAACAACACAGCCAAGGGAGGCCAAGCCTTGTCCAATAGCCCGTTGACCCCCGGTGTGGTGGCAGAGCGCTTGTCGCCCGCCACCTACGCCGAGAACTTTTCCGATGTGCAACCGATGTTTGACAGGCACGAGGCGCGGGTGGCGGCGGATCGCTGCTATTTCTGCTTTGATGCACCCTGCATGACGGCCTGTCCGACCTCAATCGATATCCCCTTGTTCATCCGCCAGATCGCCACCGGCACCCCGGATGCGGCGGCCAAGACGATCTTTGCGCAGAATATTCTGGGGGGCATGTGCGCGCGGGTCTGCCCGACCGAACAGTTGTGCGAGGAGGTTTGCGTGCGCGAAGTGGCCGAGGGCAAGCCGGTGGAAATCGGCCGCCTGCAACGCTTTGCCACCGATACGTTGATGGCCAAGGGCGTGCATCCGTTCACGCGGGCGGCTGCGACGGGCAAAAAAGTGGCTGTCGTTGGGGCAGGGCCTGCGGGTCTGGCCTGCGCGCATCGCTTGGCGCTGAAGGGGCATGAGGTGGTGGTGTTCGAGCGCCGCGCCAAGCCGGGTGGGTTGAACGAATATGGCATCGCCAGCTATAAAACGCCCGAGAATTTCGCCGCGCGTGAGGTGGAATGGCTGCTGAAAATCGGCGGCATCACGGTGAAAACCGGGGTCGAACTGGGCCGCGACATCACTTTGGCCGGGCTGGAAAAGGATTACGACGCGGTGTTTCTGGGCATCGGTCTGGCCGGGGTGAACGCGTTGCGCGCAGCGGGTGAAGACTTGAACGGCGTGCGCAATGCCGTTGATTTCATTGCAGAACTGCGCCAGTCGGATAAGCCATCGGTCGCGGTGGGCCGCGATGTGGTGGTGATCGGCGGCGGCATGACGGCAGTGGATGCGGCGGTGCAATCCAAGCTTTTGGGCGCGAATTCTGTGACGATGGTGTATCGGCGCGGCAAGGATAAGATGAGCGCCTCGGAATATGAGCAGGACCACGCCACCCAAAGCGGCGTGCGGATCATCTATGGCGCGGCTCCGGTCAAGGTGCTGGGCGGGGCTGCGGTGGAAGGCGTCGAGTTTGCCTATACCCATGACGGCCCGAACGGGCTTGAGATGGGCGAGACCTTCACGCTGAAGGCCGATCAGGTGTTCAAGGCGATTGGGCAGACTTTGACGGCTGCTCCTGTTGCCAAGGAGGGTGCCAAGCTGGTCAAACGGCAGGGCATGGTCTGGGCGGGCGGCGATTGTGCGGCGGGGGGCGAGGATCTGACGGTGACTGCGGTGGCCGAGGGTCGCGATGCGGCAGAAGATATTCATGCGGCTTTGATGGGGCGTGGTGCGTGAAATCACGCACCCTACGGAGAATTCTGACATGGCAAATCTGACAACCAATTTCATCGGCATCAAATCCCCCAACCCGTTTTGGCTGGCATCCGCGCCGCCGACCGACAAAGAGGTCAACGTGCGCCGCGCGTTCGAGGCGGGCTGGGGCGGCGTGGTCTGGAAGACCTTGGGCTCGGAAGGCCCTCCGGTCGTCAACGTCAACGGCCCGCGTTATGGCGCGATCTGGGGCGCGGATCGGCGTTTGCTGGGGTTGAACAACATCGAGTTGATCACCGACCGCCCGCTGGAAATCAACCTGCGCGAAATCAAATCGGTGAAGCGCGACTATAAAGACCGCGCCATGATCATCAGCCTGATGGTGCCCTGCGATGAAGATTCATGGCGCGATATTCTTGGCCATCTCGAAGATACCGAGGCCGATGGCGTCGAGCTGACCGTCGGCAGCCCGGATGGCCTGGCCGAGCGCGGCATGGGTGGGGCGGTGGGGCAGGTGCCGGAATATATCGAGAGGGTGACGCGCTGGTGCAAAAAGCACACCCGGATGCCGGTGATTGTGAAGCTGACGCCGAACATCACCGACATCCGCAAACCTGCCGAGGCCGCCAAGCGCGGTGGCGCGGATGCGGTTTCGCTGATCAACACGATCAATTCGATCACATCGGTGAATTTGGACAGCTTCGCACCGGAACCGACGATTGACGGCAAGGGCACCCATGGCGGCTATTGCGGGCCTGCGGTGAAGCCGATTGCGTTGAACATGGTCGCGGAAATCGCGCGGTCGCGCGAAACCCGCGGCCTGCCAATCTCGGGGATCGGCGGCATCACCACCTGGCGCGATGCGGCGGAGTTCATGGCGTTGGGCGCGGGCAATGTGCAGGTCTGCACCGCCGCGATGACCTATGGGTTCAAAATCGTGCAGGAAATGATCTCGGGCCTGTCGGAATATATGGACGAGAAGGGCATGACCAATACCTCGGAATTGGTCGGGCGAGCGGTGCCGAATGTCACCGACTGGCAGTATCTGAACCTGAATTACGTCACCAAAGCCCATATTTCGCAGGACGATTGCATCAAATGCGGGCGTTGCTATGCGGCGTGCGAAGATACCAGCCATCAGGCGATTGCGATGAGCCCGGATCGCACCTTCACCGTCAAGGACGACGAATGCGTCGCCTGCAACCTCTGCGTCAACGTCTGCCCGGTGGAAAATTGCATCACCATGGTGGAACTGCCGAAAGGCGCGATTGACGAACGCACCGGCCGCCCGGTGAGCGACTATGCCAACTGGACGACGCATCCGAACAACCCAACGGCCACGGCGGCGGAATAGGCAAAAGGCCTCAAGCGTGCTTGTCGACGCTTGGGGCTGCCCCGGGATCGACCGAGGCGGGCTTGGCCTGATCCGGCGTCGGCTCCGGCATGGCAGCGGGGGCCACAGGCTCTGCCCGCACGGCTGAAATCTGGCACTCGTCTTGGTAGGCGCGTTCAGCGTGGTCGGATCGCGCCGGATCGGGTTCCTCCTGTGCCTCGGTTTCGAGGTGCAGAGCGGGTGGCGTTACAAAGGCCACCGCCGTCTTAGTTGGTTTGGCCTTCGAGGCAGGCACGGGCTCGACCTGTGGCAGATCGTCCAGCAGCACCGCGCCGTCGCGCAGATAGGGGATACCGTCGAGGCTGATGCCATCCACTTCGCTCACCGTTTCGATTTGGCCGCCGTCCGCCGCCTCAGTTGCCTGCACCAAGGCCGGTTGCACTGGCAGCAAGCCTTTGAAGATTGCCTCGCTGTTGGCGGGCGGTAAGATTGGGCGCACCGCAACTTCGGTCGGCAGTTCTGCCCTCAACTTCTGCGCGGTGGATTGTGCAGCGGCAGGATTGTCGGGGCTGGGCGTCATGAGCGCCGCCGTGGCGCGGGCCACGGGTTTCACGATCAGCGATTGAAATTGCGGCGCGGACGGCGCCGCAAGCGACGAGATCTGTCCCATCCTTGCACCTATCTTAAAACTGCCCGCAAGCCCGACCTTAGCAGAAATCAACGGCCTTCGCGGATGCAAACTGCCAAGCTTTCTAAGCACTTGCCCTGCTTTCGCCATGATCTGACGTGGAATTTCACCCGCCGACGCGTCAATCCACAGATAAATCCCCGCGTGCATCTTCCAATCCGGCAAACTAAACCCAACTGTATAGAATGGCGGTGATCGTTCTGATGTCTGCCGAAATCACAGCAAAAAGAATCCCATGCAGTATTCGCTTCTTGATCTGTCTCCGGTGGCCGAGGGCCAAACCGCCGCCAACGCCCTCGCCAATACGCTGGACCTTGCCCGCAATGCCGAGGCTTGGGGCTATCACCGCTTTTGGCTGGCCGAGCATCACAACATGCCGGGGATTGCCAGTGCCGCGACCTCCATCGTGATCGGCCATGTCGCCGCGGGCACCAAGACCATTCGCGTTGGGGCAGGGGGGATCATGCTGCCCAACCACGCGCCCTTGGTGATTGCCGAGCAGTTCGGCACCCTCGCCACGTTGTTTCCCGACCGCATCGACCTTGGCTTGGGCCGCGCCCCCGGCACCGATCAGGGCACGGCGCGGGCCTTGCGGCGCAACATGCAAGCCTCGGATCAATTCCCCGAGGATGTGCTGGAACTGATCAACTATCTTGACGCACCGCACCCCGACGCCCGCATCCGCGCCGTGCCGGGGGAGGGCACCGAAGTCCCGATCTGGATACTCGGGTCAAGCCTCTATGGCGCGCAGCTGGCGGCCTACCTGGGCCTGCCTTATGCCTTCGCCAGCCATTTCGCCCCGGCGATGCTGGAGCAGGCGATTGAGACCTACCGCGCCACCTTCCGGCCCTCGCAATGGCTGCAGAAGCCCTATTTCATGCTGCTCGCCGGGATGTCGGCGGCGGACACCGATGCAGAGGCGGAATATCTGCGCAGCTCGCAAGTGCTGGCCTTCTCGCGGCTGCGCTCGGGTCAGCCCGGCAAACTGCCGCGCCCGGTGCATGATCTGTCGGAAGTCTCACCACAGATGCGGGCCGAGGTGGAACGCTCGCTGTCCTGTGCAGCAGTTGGATCGCCCGCGACCCTGCGCGGTCAACTGGCAGGCTTGATCGAGACCTATAAGCCCGATGAAATCATGCTGACCGGGATGATCCACGACCACCAAGCCCGGTTGCGCTCGTTCGAGATCGCGGCAGAGGTGATGCGCGGGCTTTGAACCGCTTATCGCTCCCTTGCGGGCGCTCTGCGCTGGTGCAGCGCAGAGCGCCCGCAAGGGAGCGATAAGCGATCAGATCGCCAGCTGCTGCCCCAGTTCCACCACCCGGTTCGACGGCAGGCAATAGAACGCCGTCGCATCCGAGGCCGATTTGGTCATCGAGATGAACACACGCTCTTGCCAGAACGGCAGCCCGTGGTTGCGGGCGGACCTAAAGGTGCGGCGGTTCAGGAAGAACGAGGTGGTCATGATGTCGAACTTCTCGCCACGCCGCCGCACCAAAGCCAAGGCGCGCGGCACGTTCGGGGTTTCCATATAGCCAAACATCAGCCGCACCCGCAGGAAGTTATCCGACAACCGCTCCAATGTGATGCGGTTCTCGTCATTGACCTTCGGCGTCGTGGCGACCCCAACGGTGACGATAAAATTCTGGCTGTGCAAAACCCGGTTGTGCTTGAGGTTATGCAGCAGGGCCGAAGGCGCGGTATCGGGGTCTTGCGTCAGGAACACCGCCGTGCCGGGAACCTCGATTGGATGCGATTTCTCCAGCATCTTGATCAGCTTGGTCAATTCCACCGCAGAATCATGCGCCTTGCGCTGCACATGCTGGGTGCCACGCACCCATGTCCAGATCAGGAAGCACGAGGTCATAGCCATCAGCACCGGTACATAACCGCCATCGGGCAGCTTGATCAGGTTGGCCGAGAGGAACATCAGCTCGATGATAAAGATCGGCAGCAACACGGCGATGACGCCCCACAGCGGCCATTTCCATGCCTTGCGGAACAGGATCGAGGCGAGGATCGTGGTGATCACCATATCACCCGTCACTGCAATACCGTAGGCCGAGGCGAGGTTGGAGGATGAGCCAAACGCCACCACCAGACACAGCACCCCCACCATCAGGATCAGGTTGACCTTGGGCAGATAGATCTGGCCCAGCGTGGTCTCGGACGTATGGCGGATCTCAAAGCGCGGCAGCAGGCCCATTTGCACCGCTTGGTGCATCATCGAAAACGCGCCGGAAATCACTGCTTGGCTGGCGATGATGGTGGCGGCGACCGACAGCAACACCAAGGGCAACAGCAGGAAATCCGGGGCCATCAGGAAGAACGGGTTGTGGAAGGTTTCAGGATGCGCCAGCACCAGCGCCCCTTGGCCCAAATACGACAGCGTCAGCGCCGGAAACACCAGAAGCGCCCAAGCCAACCGGATCGGACGGCGGCCAAAATGCCCCATATCGGCATAAAGCGCCTCACCGCCGGTCACCGCCAGAAACACCGAGCCCAGCACGAAGAACGAGGCGGTGCCATTGGTCACCAGAAACCCAGCAGCGTGAACCGGGTTAAATGCCATCAGGATGCTGAGATCATCGCTCAAATGATATATTCCCAACGCCGCCATCACCAGAAACCACGCCACCATGATCGGGCCAAACAGGATCGCCACCCGCTCGGTGCCTTGGCTTTGGAACAAAAACAGCCCCAGAATGATCAGCAGCGTCAGCGGCAACACGAAGGGTCCCAGCGAGGGGGCGACAAGGTCCAAACCTTCCACGGCTGACAGCACCGACATCGCCGGGGTAATCATCGCGTCGCCGAAAAACAGCGAAATCCCGACCACGCCAATCGCCAGCAACCAGCCGGGGCGCTTGCTCAGCGCGCGCTGCACCAAGGCCACCAGCGACAGCGTGCCGCCTTCGCCCTTGTTGTCGGCCCGCATGATCAGGGCGACGTATTTTACCGTCACGATCAGGATCAGCGTCCAGATCAGCAGCGAAATCACTCCGATCACATCATCGCGAGACAGCCCGTCATAGCTGGCGGCGTGCAGCGATTCCCGCATAGCATAAAGCGGCGAGGTGCCGATATCGCCATAGACGACGCCGATGCAGCCCAGCACCAGTTTCCCCATGTTTTGCGGGGCATGATGCTCGGGGTGCGGGGGAATAGGCGTCGGGTTGGCAGCCCGATCGGTGGTTTCGTTTGGTGGGTTCATAACCTTCGACCGGAAACTCTTGCAGAGTTGCTGACTATACCGCCGCCGCTCAAAGGTCCAGCACTAGACGCATGACGTCAGGTCGAGGCTGTGGCCTGCGCCGGAGCCAGCAATTTGGTGAACAGCGTTTGCAGAAAATCCCCGGCCTCGCTGAACGGATCATGCCCCGGCCCCAACACCGCGCGCACCTGCACATCGAAATCGGCATAATGCTGGGTCATCGCCCAGATCGAGAAGATCAGATGCACGGGGGGCAGTTTGGCGATGCGGCCCTGATCCATCCACGCCTGCAACACGGCGGCTTTCTCATCGACAAGGGTTTTCAGATCACCCTCGATCACATCGCGCATCCGCGGTGCGCCTTGCAGTATCTCATTGGCGAACAACCGGCTTTCGCGGGGAAAATCGCGCGACAGTTCCAGCTTACGATGCACGTAACCCATGATTTCGGCCACCGGATCGCCCTCGGGGTTCATCGCGCGGAGCGGATCCAGCCAGGTGCGCAGCAGCTGGTTCAAAAGTGCTGTGTGGACGGCTTCTTTCGAGGGGAAATAATACAGCAGGTTCGGCTTCGACAGCCCGGCCACTTCGGCAATCTGATCCAGCGTCGCCCCGCGAAACCCCTGTTGTGAGAACACATCCAAAGCCGCATCCAGAATCGTGCTGGAGTTGCGCGCCTGTATCCGGGTTCGGGGTTTGGTCATTGCATGGGCCACCGTTTGCACCTTGGGGGGCTAGGGTGGCGTATTCTTTGGCAGATTGTAAACCCCATTCGGTACTGGCTTGACGCAAGCGCGATAACCCCTAGCCTTCCAGCTGTTAGCCTGACCGCTTCAAGGAGATCGCCATGCGCGCGCCCTGCACCGCCACCCAACTGGTCGATGATGACCGCGTGCGCGTCACCCGCTTTGACTTCGCGCCGGGGGCCGAGACCGGATGGCATCGTCACAGCATGGATTATGTGATCACCGCCGTCACCGATTGTCACATGCTGTTGGAAGACCCCGACGGCAGCACGCGGCAAGCCTTGGTTCCTGCGGGCACCGCTTACCGTCGCTCCGAAGGCGTCGAGCACAATGTGATCAACGATGGCGATCAGGTGATGAGTTTTGTTGAGGTCGAGCTGAAGTAACCTGCGCTTAACCGGCCAGCATCGCCTGAATCGCCGCCACCACCAGCGCGTGATCTTCCGCTTGCGGCAGGCCGGAAACCGTCGCGCAGGCCACAACCCCCACGCCCGTCACCCGGATCGGCACTGCACCGCCGTGATCGGCATAGTCGGCCTCACTCAGCCCATTGCCCGCCAGCGAGCCGCCATTCGCCTTGTGCCGCAGCCCCACCAGAAACGACGGTAGTTGAAACAGCAACGCCGTATTGCTTTTGCGCCGCGCCCAGAGATCATTCAAGGGCGCAGAACCGGGTAAGGCCGCGTGAAAGAACACTCGGTCGCCGCTGCGAATATTGATCACCACCGGGGCTGCCCCCGCCAGCTCCACCAGCTTTTGCCCCAAAGCCCAAGCCTCGGCCTCGGCAAAGCGGGGAAAGTGCAAATCGGTATATTCGGCCTCAAGGCTAGCGGTGGTGGCGGCTCTCATATCAGGCTCCGGTCAGAATTGATCGCGCATACGCTCGGGCAGGCGATAGGTTTTGCGGTTGTGCAAGCGGTCGTGCCGCCAGATGCCAGCCTCTGCATCATAGGCCCAACTGTCAACGATACGCTTGCGCTGCCAGCCAAAGCGGAAGTCATTGTCGAGCGGCGGCCCGGCGTCGACAAAGCTTTGCAGGAAATCCGTCATCTCCTGCGCGCCTTTGAGCCAGCCCGCCCCCGCCACTTCGGCCCCCTTGGCGGCTCCCGGCTGCATCATCGCCTGTCGGCTGGCTTGACGGCCCCGCAGCATGGCGTGATCGACAAAGCGCAGATGGAACAGGAATAGGGCAGGGTCAAGATGCAGGCTCGGATAATCGGAATAATGCCCGCCAATGCTCCAGTTCAGCGGCTTGGCGGTGATGCAGGGCTTGCAATAGCTGGCGTTGATCCGGCCAAACCGCCGCTGCGCCAGCACGGGGCGGGCAGGGTCCAGCGCCTCAGGCTCCAGATCAATCCGGTGCAGCAATTCGATGGCAAAGGGCGAGATCACCCCGACCTCGCGCGCCCGCCCTATATGGCCCAGCAGATCGCCGCCCTGCGCCGGGTCGGCCAGCAAAATCTCATCCACATCGTTGAACACCACGACGCCAAAACGCAGCAGCAAGGTCTGCGTGAACAGCGATATCATCCGCCAGCGCGCCACGTCCCACCCCGGCCCCGGTGTGACGCTGGGCAACCAAATGATCTGACAGCCCTCCGCCTCGGGCGGGATGGCGCGATGAAGCCCGTCCACCAGAATGAACAACTGCGCTTTCGGCACCAAGCGGGCGTAATAGTTGATCCAGATCGGCAGGAATACCGGCTCGTCCCCGACCATGGTGGCAAAAGCGATGTCGCTGGGCGCGGGTTGCATGGGTTTACCGCTTCACATCGGTGCGGAGCGCGTCTGGCATCCGGTCGACATAGTGCCCCGGCAATTCCGCAGCGATGGCGTTGCGCGCCACCAAAGCATCCAGACAATACAGCACCAGCGAATGTGAGTGAAACACCCCCGCCGCCAGAATCGCCTGATGCTTCAACTGCTCATCGCTATACGCCGCCAGTTCGGCAATATTGCGCAAATACACCCCATCGCCATCAATCAACTGATCGGTCAGCTTCTTCTGCTTCAACCGCCGTGCCTGCGAATTTGCCAGCATATAGCCTTTGTTGAACATGAACTTATGCAGATAAAACCCCTGACGCCGCAGCTCGGTATCGACGCCGCCCAGCATCGGCTCACCATGGTAAAGCCGCATATAGCGCAGCTCAACCATCACCGAGATGCAGCCCTTCAGCACCCGCTCGGCGCCCTGAAACACCAGATTTTCCGCGCCCTGAATGTCGATCTTCAGCAGATCAAACTCCGGTAAATCCGCGGTCTGATCCAGCGCCACGGTGTCCATCGACACGGTTTCACGCACCCGCGCCATGCCCATCTCATTCACCATCGCCATGGTGGGCACATAGGGATCGAAGATTGAGGTCATGCCAGAGGATTTGTAAATCCGCAGGCTCAGCGTCTCGCCGGTGCCAACGGCAAAGGGGTAATAGGTCTCATCCGGCCCCTTGTTCTTTTGCAGATCGGAAAAGGCTGTGGCCTGCGGTTCAAACCCCACCACCTTGCAGCCGCCGACGCGCAGCAACTCGGCGTAATCGGGCGCGTAGATCGGATTCGCGCCAACATCGACGATGGTGGTCTTGCGGGCGGGGGCGAGTGCCGCGATCAGCCACGTCAGGGTGTCCACCGGGGTTTCGCCGTCTTGTCCGTCCATCACGCCGCACCGTTTCGAATTGGGATACAATCCCCCCGATATGTGCGAGATTTCTTAAGACGGCAAGAAAAACCCGTCAAACCGCCCCAATCCCGCGCAGGATCATCGCCTTGACGCTGTCCTTTGCCTCGCGCCATTGGCTCTCCGTCAATGACGAGGGGAAATCACCCCAACCCAAGCTAT
>CAYLYV010000076.1:0-22645 GCA_964387655.1 uncultured Cypionkella sp.
GCGGCATGCCCGAAATCCGGCTAAGCCGAAACCACGGGGCGGCCGCATCGCTTACACATTAAGCGTGCTCTGGTACGGTGCTTTGCTCGGCCCCCTACGGCCCTTCGGAACGTAAAACGCACTTTCATACCATTCTGACGCCAAAGCACCTCCCCCTTTGCCCGGAATCAAGGGCGAAGCCCGCCGGGCCGCGCCCCGTTGCCCGAAAGGGGACCTCCCGCCGGGAGGGCGCGATTGCCAAGGGCACCAGCAGAAGTTCTGGGGGAGTGCTTGAGGCATAAAGCGCGTAGAACTTCTGGTGGCGCGTCCTCCCGAGGTCGGGTGCGGCCCTGTGTTGGTGGTAGAAAAACTGCACAAATATCGGTCATCACGCAGCTCGGTTTGCGATTGCGCTCTTGAAGCGGGCGGCGGGTAGGGTCAATAAGGGACGCAAGTTTCCGCGCGCTCGCGGGACGCCTAGCTATGAGGATCAGCCATGCCTGTTTATCGTTCCAGAACCACCACTCACGGCCGCAATATGGCGGGGGCGCGCGGGCTTTGGCGGGCGACGGGGATGAAGGATGGCGATTTCGGCAAGCCGATCATTGCGATTGTGAACTCGTTTACCCAGTTCGTGCCGGGGCATGTGCATCTGAAAGACCTCGGGCAGATGGTGGCGCGCGAGGTTGAACGCGCGGGCGGCGTGGCGAAGGAATTCAACACCATCGCGGTGGATGATGGCATTGCGATGGGGCATGACGGGATGCTGTACTCGCTGCCCTCGCGCGAGTTGATCGCGGATTCGGTGGAATACATGGTGAACGCGCATTGCGCGGATGCGATGGTGTGCATTTCCAACTGCGACAAGATCACGCCGGGGATGCTGATGGCGGCGATGCGGCTGAACATTCCGGTGGTGTTCGTGTCGGGCGGGCCGATGGAGGCGGGCAAGGTGGTGATCGACGGGAAAGAGCTGGCGCTCGATCTGGTTGATGCGATGGTTTCTGCTGCCGACGAGTCGGTGTCGGACGAGGATGTGGCGAAGATTGAGGCGGCGGCTTGCCCGACCTGTGGGTCGTGCTCGGGGATGTTCACCGCCAATTCGATGAACTGTCTGACCGAGGCTTTGGGGCTGTCGCTGCCGGGCAATGGCTCGACTTTGGCCACCCATTCGGCGCGGCAGGGGCTGTTTCTGGAGGCGGGCCGCGTGATCGTCGACATCACCAAGCGGCATTATGAGGGCAACGAGAAGGGGCTTTTGCCGCGCGATATTGCCAGCAAGGGCGCGTTTGAGAATGCGATGGCGCTGGATATTGCGATGGGGGGATCGACCAACACAGTGCTGCATATCTTGGCTGCGGCGCATGAGGGCGGGGTGGATTTCACCATGACCGATATTGACGCGTTGTCGCGCAAGGTGCCGGTTTTGTGCAAGGTCGCCCCCGCCAAGCAGGACGTTCATATGGAGGACGTGCATCGCGCCGGGGGGATCATGGCGATCCTTGGCCAGTTGGATGCGGCGGGGCTGCTCAACCGCGATTGTCCGACGGTGCATGCGCCGACTTTGGGGGCGGCGATTGACCATTGGGATATTTCGCGCAGCAATCATCCTGAGGTGCGCGAGTTGTTCTTGGCGGCTCCGGGCGGGGTTCCGACGCAGGTGGCGTTCAGCCAGAGCCGGAAATGGGCGGAACTGGATACCGACCGCGCAAAGGGCGTGATCCGTTCGGCGAAAACGCCGTTTTCCAAGGATGGCGGGCTTGCGGTGCTGTCGGGGAATATCGCGCCTGAGGGCTGCATTGTGAAGACCGCCGGGGTGGACGATTCCATTCTGGTGTTCGCGGGGCCTGCGCGGGTGTTTGAGTCGCAGAACGCGGCGGTCGAGGCGATCCTGTCGAACTGGATCAAGGAAGGCGATGTGCTGGTGATCCGCTATGAGGGGCCGAAGGGCGGGCCGGGGATGCAGGAAATGCTGTATCCGACCTCGTATCTGAAGTCGAAAGGCCTCGGCAAAGCCTGTGCGCTGCTGACGGATGGGCGGTTCTCGGGCGGGACTTCGGGTTTGTCGATTGGGCATGTCTCGCCTGAGGCGGCGTCGGGTGGGTTGATCGGGCTGGTGGAAGAAGGCGACCGGATTGAGATCAACATCCCGGCGCGGACCATTCATCTGGCGGTGTCGGAGGCGGATCTGGCGCAGCGGCGTTTGGCGCAGGATGCCAAAGGCTGGAAGCCTGCCAAGCCGCGGGCGCGCAAGGTGTCGCAGGCGTTGCGGGCTTATGGGTTGTTTGCAACCTCGGCGGCGACCGGGGCGGTGCGGCAGTTGCCGGGCGAGTGATTTACGGCGGAGCTTTGCTGCAGGGAGGCCGGGGGCTCGCCCCCGGACCCCGAGGATATTTGAGCCAGTATGAAAGCAAATTTTAGATAAATTTTAGGGGTTTAGCAGGGCTGAACCAGCCGCTATGGCGTGACCACTTGTTTCAGGAAGCTTTGTGGCGGTGTGCCGAATTCTGCGCGGAAGGCGGCGGTGAAGGCGCTGGGGCTGCGGTAGCCTAAGGCATAGGCGATGGTGGCGCTGCTTTGGCCGAGGGTCAGCCGCGCGATGGCGAGCAGCAGGCGTTGGCGGGCGCGCCATTGGCGGTAGCTGAGGCCGGTTTCGCTGCGGAACAGACGCTCCAGTGTGCGGGGGCTGGCGGCGGTGCTGCGGGCGAGCTCGGGCAGGCTGCGGGGATCATCGGGATGGTTGATCAGGTGACGGGTCAGCCGCACGAGGCGGGGGTCGTGGCCACCGGGCAGGTGCAGCGGGGCTTCAGGCAGGGTTTCGATCTCATCAGCGATCACAGCGGTCAGGCGCAGCAGGCGGGGCGGGAAGGCATCGGTGGTGTCTTCGGCGTGCAGCCGCAGGATCAGCGCGCGCATCAGCGCGGTGAGGGTGAGCACGGCGCAGCTTTGGTCCGCGGCGCGCAGCGGCAGCGCGGGGTCGATGTAGAGGTTGCGGATGGTCGTTTCGGTATCCGATTGCACCTGATGCGGCACATCGCCGGGGATCCAGACCGCGTGGCTGGGCGGCACGATCCATGTGGCCTCGCCGGCACGGATGCGCAGCACGCCTTGGGCGGCCCACAGCAGTTGTGCGCGCGGATGATGATGCGGGGCGATGCCGTCAGAGGGGCGCATGGTGCGGCCATAGGCCAAGATCGGGCGATTGGGGTCGCGCAAGAAGCCGGTGGCGCTGGGGGCATGATTTGGCGTGTCGCCGATATAGTCTGGCATGATGGTGGTCTAACGCATTGTGGCGGGTGCGGCTAGAGTGGCTGCATGGGTAAGTTGGAGCGGGCGATGCAGCGGTTTATGGTAAAACAGGGGATGGTGGCGGTTTTAGGTGTTGCGGCGCTGGGGTTGGCGCTGCTGCCGCCTGCGGGCTTGAGTGTGTCGCAAGCGCGGATTTTGGCGGTGGTGCTGGTGACATTGGGGCTTTGGGCCAGTGGTGTGGTGCCGAATTACTTCGCAAGTCTGCTGCTGTTTGCTGTGGTGTTGGTGTTTGGGCTGGCTCCGGCGGATCTGGTGTTTGCGGGGTTCAGCTCGACCGCCGTGTGGCTGATCATTTCAGGCTTTGTGATTGGGGCGGCGATCAGTGCTTCGGGCCTGGGCGTGCGGATGGCGCAGGTGTTGGGGCCTTTGCTGGATGGCAGTTATGCGCGGATGATCTTTGGGCTGAGTTTGGTGGCGATGGTCCTGGGATTCATCATGCCGTCCTCGGTGGGCCGAGCGGTGGTGTTGGTGCCGATTGGCATGGCACTGGCGGCGCGGGCGGGGTTTGCGCCGGGATCGAATGGGCGGATCGGCATTGCGGTGGTGCTGGCGATTGCCTGCAACATGCCGAGTTTTGCGATTCTGCCTGCCAACATTCCGAACATGGTGCTGTCGGGGGCGGCGGAGACGATTTACGGCGCGCATTTTGGCTATATGTCCTATCTGTGGCTGCATTATCCGGTGCTGGGGGTGGTGAAATCGGGGATCACCGCGTGGATGGTGCTGCGTATGTTTCCCGCTGAGGTAGCCCCGCATGGGGGCGAGGCTTCGGCGGCATTGGCCTCAGCGCATACGTCGGCGCAAGCGCGGGTGGCGGGGGTGTTGCTGGTCACGCTGGGGTTGTGGATGACGGATTCTGTGCATGGGGTGAATGCGGCTTGGGTCGGACTTGCGGCGGCCGTGGTGTTGCTGAGCCCCGGTTTTGGCGTGGTGTCACCGGCGGCGTTCAAGGCATCGGTGGATTTCGGGCTGCTGTTGTTCGTGGCGGCGGCGCTGGCGGTGGGGGCTTTGGTCAACAATTCCGGCTTGGGCGCGCTGATCGGGCAGGGGTTGCAAGGCGTGCTGCCGCTGCATCCGGGTGGGACGGCGGTGAATTTCGCCTCATTGTCGCTGATGTCGATGCTGACGGGGGTGGCGACGACGGTGCCGAGCGTGCCTTCGGTGTTAACGCCGATGGCGCAGGATCTGGCGGCGGCGAGTGGGTTCAGCCTGCAAGCGGTGCTGATGACGCAGGTGGTGGGGTTCTCGACCGTGTTGCTGCCGTATCAGGTCGCACCCTTGGTGGTGGCGATGGGGCTTTCGGGGGAAAAGCTTGGGGCCTTGGCGCGGGTGTTGTGGCGGCTGGCGGTGGTGACTTTGGTGGTGCTGTTGCCGTTGGATTACCTATGGTGGCGGGTTTTGGGTTGGATTTAGCTGTTATTCATCCGGCAGGTTTTCGCGCAAAACCAGTTGCAGGCGCGGCGGGATGTAGGTGTAGGGCTGCGCGCGCGCAGCGGCGGCGAGCAGGTTGAGGGCCTCGCGGGCTTCGACGCGCGGGTTTTGGTCGATCACCGCATCTACCGTGCCGTCGAGCAGGAAGGCTTTGTTGCTTTCGGTGGCCTCATGGCAGACGAACACCACGCGATGCTCCAGCGCGCGGGCGCGGAGTTCGGTGGCGATGCCGGAGGTGCCGCCGCCGACGTTGTAGATCGCGGCGAGGTCGGGGTGTTGATTGAGCAAAGCGTTGGTTTCCGCCCGCGCGCGCTGGCGGTCGTCCATGATCTCGCGCAGTTCCAGGATTTGGATGTGGGGAAATTCTTCGCGCAGGATGTGGCGGAAACCCATCTCGCGTTCCTCATGGCCGCGATAGGCGAGCGAGCCTGCGAAGAGGGCGGCTTTGGCGGGTCGGCCGGCGGGCAGTAGGCGGCCCATCAACTGCCCGGCGAGACGCCCGGCTTGGCGGTTGTCGATGCCGACATAGGCGAGGCGGGGCACGCTTTGGATATCGGTGGCAAGGGTCAGCACTTGGATGCCGCTTTGCGCAAGGGAGCGGATGGCTTCGCGCACGAGCGGGTGGTCTTGCGCGATCAGGCCGACGCCTGCGGTTTGGTCTTTGAGCGCAAGCAGGTGGGCCGCGACGGTTTGCGGATTGAAACCCTCGATGCGGGTGATTTTCACCGATAGGTCTGGGCGGGTGGCGGCCTGTGTTTCGATCTGTTGATGCAGGGTGTTGATAAAAGCGTTGGTGCCTGTGGGCAGAAGGAAGGCGAGCTGGAGGGTGGTGGCTGTCTGGGCGGGGATTTCGGGGGCGCTGCTGCCTGAGATATAGCCCAAGCGCCGCGCGGTTTGCAAAACCACTTCCCGCGTGCGCGCCCGCACGCCGTCGCGGCCATTCAGCACCCGATCCACCGTGGCGGAGGAGACATTCGCCTCACGCGCGACGTCTTGCAGGGTGGCGCGCGCGGGCATCGGGGTCTGGCTGTTCATGCGTTTGGGTCGCTTTGGTTGGGTTGGACCTTAGTGCCATTGAAAAAGCGATCTGTAAATGATGTATTTTGATTGATTGACGGCTTGGAATTGGATGGCAGGAATTTTTCCGACGGGCCGCCGGTCGCGGGCGTTTGGGGTAAATTGTTTTATTATCAGCTATATAGGTCGTACTTCTTAGGAGGTATGCTGTTACTATGGCAATCCGCATCATCATTTTGCCTCTTTATGATGTTGACGAAATGATTGATATAATCATAAAACATCATTCAAGCGCATCAACGCATGGGCTTTGCTGTCTTGGGAGGGACAAAATGGATCACACAGATCGCATGTCGCGGCGTCAGTTGCTGACGAATGGGGGGAAGCTGGCGGTTTATGGCGCGGCGATTGGCATTGCGCCGCGTTTCATCCGCCCGGCGCGGGCCGAGGGCGCGGATGCGCTGGCGCAAGGGATGATTGGTGGTCCGACCGGATTTCCGGGGGCAGAGCGGTATCAATACGGCCCGGACACGCCGGAAGGTCGCGCGGTTGAGGCGGTGAAGTCGCTGAAGGGTGCGGGGAAAGCTCCGACCAAGATCGTGATGGCGTTGTCGGATGGCTCGATTGGCCAGTTGACCCAGCCGTTCCCGGCGGGTGCGCCGTCGATCAAGGATCTGTGGGAGAAGGAAACCGGCATCACTTTGGAGATCGTCGGGCTGCCGAACGGGCAGGAATTCACCAAGACGATGCAGGATATTTCCACCTCTGGCGGGGCCTATGACATCTATTCGACCGACTGGAACCGTCTGGGGGATCTGGCGGAATCGGGCGGCATTGCCAAGCTCGACGATTATGTCGCCGCACACAAACCGCAGTGGGATGACCCCGAGCGCGGCTATGTCAACGGCGCGCAGGGCGTGGCTTTGCTGAACCAGTATCGCGGCAGCACCTATGGCGTGTCGTTGGACGGCGATTTCCAGACTTGGGTGTATCGCAGCGATCTGTTCGGCGATGCGGCCGAGCAGGCGGCGTTCAAGGAGAAATACGGCTACGATCTGGTACCGCCGAAGACCTGGAAGCAACATTCCGATGTGGCAGCGTTCTTCCAGCGCCCGGACAAGGGGCTGTTCGGTTCGACCGATCTGCGCAATCAGGGCTGGGGCTATACCAACTGGTATCAACGGTTTACCTCGATGGCGTCGCCGAACCAGTTCCTGTTTGGCGATGACGGTGTGCCGCTGATCAATTCGGATAACGGTGTAGAGGCGACCCAAGCCTATATCGACAGCCTGTCGCACCACTCGCCGGATGCGATCAGCTGGGGCTGGCCCGAGCAATATGGCAACTTCGCCTCGGGTGGCGCGGCGATGACCTGCGCGTTTTCGAACCTGCCGAAGTTCCTGGACAATGCCGGGAATACGGGATCGACGGTGACGGGCAAGATTGGCACGATGCTGCCGCCGGGGACGGAAGTGGACGGCAAGATCGTCAGCCGTTCGGTGCTGTGGTTCTCGCTGACCGGGATGGTGTCGGCGCAGTCGGAATATCCTGAGGTGGCCTATCTGCTGCTGCAATGGCTGGGCTCGGCACGGATTTATTCGTGGATGACGGCCAATCCCGGCGGTTATTTCGACCCGTTCAGCTTGAACGATTTCGCCGATCCGTTGGTGCGCGAAACCTATCACGCCTACCATATGGATGTGGTGCGCGAGACGGTGGCGCGCACGGTGCCGTCGATCAACTATCCGGGGGCAACCGCGTTCCACAATGCGCTGGATGAGAACCTGATGGCGTCTTTGACGGGTGCCAAGACGGCGGCGCAGGCGATGGCGGATACCGCGGATGCTTGGGCGAAGATCACCCGGCGCACCGGTGAGGAGAAGATCATCGAGGCGATTAAGGCCAACAAGGCGGCTTGGCCCACGGTGCTTGATCCGGTTTAGGCCCTCCCGCTTTAACCCGGATCTTTGGCGGTTTGCGGAGAACCGCAAACCACCTTGGTCGGCGCGGACCCTGCGCGCCGACCGAACTTATGGAATTTTGGACCTGATATGACCCGCTCGCTGGCCTTTGAGGCTTTTCGATATCTGATGATCCTGCTGGCGGTGGCCGTCACGCTGATCCCGATCCTGTGGATGGCCTCGATGGCGTTCAAGCCGATTCCGGAATGGCAGGCGACGGGGGCGGCGCTGACCTGGTGGCCGAAAGCCCCGACTTTTGATAATTTCCGCTATGTGTTCGGCGTCAGCAATTCTGATCTGATCGTGGCTTTGGATCGCACCGCCTTGAAGCCGATTTTGGCCTCGTTCTTGTCGGCGGGCATTGGCACTGTGATCGCGATGACAGCGGGGACGGCGGCGGCCTATGGGCTGTCGCGCTTCGGTTCGGGCGGCAATTTGCCCTTGGCTTTGGTGCAGCTCAGGCTGTTTCCGCCGATGGCGGTGATGACCCCGGTGATGATCATGTGGGCGTTTTTCAACATGACCGATACCTGGTGGGGGCTGGCGCTGGTCTACGGCATCGTGACGCTGCCGTTCGCGTTCTGGCTGATGAAAACCTTTTTCGACGACATGCCGAAGGAAATTGAGGAAGCGGCTTTGGTCGAAGGCTGTAGCCGTGCGCGGGTGTTCTGGCGGATCACCTTGCCGATGATGCGCGCGCCTTTGGCCTCGGCGGCGCTGTTCGTGTTCATCCTGAATTGGTCGGATTACCTGATCGCGTTGCTGCTGACCACGCGGGAATGGGTGACGATCCCGGTCTATATGGCCTCGCTGTCCTCATCCATGACCGGGCAGCTTTATGGCGCGAAGGCCGCACTTGGGCTGATGGCGGCGGTGCCGCCTGTGGTGTTGGGCGTGCTGATCCAGAAGCATCTGGTGCGCGGATTGACGTTTGGAGCGTTGAAGCAATGAAGGACGAATCCGCACGTTTGGGCTTCCGGCTGACCCTGCCTGCGCAGGTACTGGTGCTGTTTATCTCGGTGTTTCCGCTGCTGATGCAGGCCTATATCTCGCTGACCGATTGGTCGCCACTGTCGGGGCAAAGCTGGCCGCAAGCGTGGCAGTTCTGGAATGGTTTTGCCAATTACAGCGACCTTTTGGGCGATGGTCGGCTGTGGGCCGCGCTGGGGCGCACGGCGCTGGTGATGGCGGTCTGCGTGCCGATTGAGTTCATGCTGGGGCTGGGTTTGGCCACCCTGTTCATGGATGATTTCAAGGGCAAGCGGGTGTTCTATTCGATCCTGATCATGCCGATGATGGTGGTGCCGGCGGTGGCGGGCTACATGTTCTTCATGCTGTTCCAGTCGGGCGGGCCGGTGAATGACATCCTGTCGATGTTTGCAGGCAGCCCGGTGACGATTGCCTGGCTGTCCGATCCGAACCTTGCACTGGTTGCGGTGATGGTCGCCGACATCTGGCAATGGACGCCGCTGATGTTCTTGATTTTGCTCGCCGGTCTGGTGGGCGTGCCGGAGGATCAGGTGCGCGCGGCGACGCTGCTCGGGGCCAATCCGTTGCAGCGGTTCACCTCGATTGTGCTGCCAAGGATGAAGACGATCATCGGCATTGCCCTCGCAATCCGGGTGATCGAATGTTTCAAGATTTTCGATACCTTGTTCATCATGACCGGGGGCGGGCCGGGTGTCGCAACGGAAACCATCTCTGTCTACATCTATAAAATCGCCACGCAGGATCTGATCTGGGGCTATGTCGCGGCGATTGCTCTGGCGATCCTGATCGTGCTGTCGGTGGTCTGTGTCTGGGCCTTGAAACTTATGGCGCGGGTGCAGGCATGAGCATGATCCGGCTGGAAAATCTGGTGAAGCGGTTCGGTGCGTTTACCGCGCTGAAGACGATGGATCTGACGATTGCGGATGGCGAGTTCGTGGCGTTGTTGGGGCCTTCAGGCTGCGGCAAATCCACCACGATGAACATGATCGCGGGGATGGAGACGCCCAGCGAGGGGCGCATCCTGTTCGGTGATCGTGACATGGCGGGCGTGCCGATGGGGCGGCGCGGCGTAGGGTTTGTGTTCCAGAACTACGCGATTTTCACTCATATGACGGTGCGGCAGAACCTGTCTTATGGGCTGCGCGCAACGCGGCGGCCAGCGGATGAGGTGGCCAAGCGCACAGCGGCGATGGCGGAGTTGCTGCAACTGACGCCGATGCTCGACCGCCCGGCATCGGGGCTGTCGGTGAACATCTTGCAACGGGTGGCGATTGGCCGCTCGGCGATCATGGAGCCTGCGATTTTCCTGCTGGATGAGCCCCTTAGCAACGTCGATGCGGCATTTCGGGCGGTGATGCGGACCGAGTTGAAGGGGCTGCAACGCAGCTTCAAGCAGACCATGGTTTACGTCACGCATGATCAGTTGGAGGCGATGACCATGGCTGACCGGATTGCGGTGATGGATCATGGCGTGTTGCAGCAGGTGGGGACTCCGCTGGAGATTTATAACGATCCGGCGAACCTGTTCGTGGCGAAATTTATCGGCTCGCCGGGGATGAACCTGTTGCACGGACGTCCGACAGAGGTGGCGGGACAGGTGATGATTGATCTCGGGGCTTTGGGACATTCCTTGCCACTGGCACCCGAGCAGGCGGCGGCGGCGCGGAAAGCACGCGGCGAGGTGATGTTCGGTTTCCGGCCCGAGCAGGCGGCTCGGGTCGGCGAAGGGCAGGGCATGGCGATGCCGATCAGCTTTGTCGAACGCATCGGCGCGCGGACGATTTTGCATCTTGGGGACGGGGCGGCCAGCGCCAAGACGGTGTTCGAGAATGACGCCGGGTTTGAGATGGGGCGGGCGTTGCATTTCGCACCGCACCCCCGTGCCGTGCGGTTGTTTGATGCCGCCTCTGGTGCTGCATTGAGGGGGCACTGACATGGCCGAGATTGCCTTTCGCAATGTGACCAAACGCTATGGCGCGACGCTGGCGGTGGATGACGCCAGTTTCACCGTGGCGGATAATGAATTCTTCTGCTTTTTCGGACCGCCGCTGTCGGGGAAAAGCACGATCTTGCGGCTGATCTTGGGGCTGGAGAAGCCGGATAGCGGTGAGATTTTGATTGATGGCCGCGCGGTGAATGAGGTGTCGCCAGCGGCGCGCAATATTGCGATGGTGTTCCAGAACCTCGCGCTGTTCCCGCATATGACGGCGGCGGATAATGTGCGGTTTCCATTGGTGGAACGCCGGGAAGCGCCTGCGAAGATCGAGGCTCGGCTGCGTGATGCGGCGGAAAAGCTGCATATCACCCATATCCTGCACAAGATGCCGGGGCAGCTTTCGGGGGGCGAGCGGCAACGGGTGGCGATTGCGCGGGCTTTGGTGCGCGATCCGGCGGCCTATCTGATGGATGATCCGATCTCGGCGCTGGATGCGCGGTTGCGCGAGGAAACCCGCGTGGAGTTGAAGCGCATCCAGCGTGAGGCGGGGCGGACGCTGATCTATGTGACGCATGATCAGGAAGAAGCCATGTCGGTGGCCGACCGGATGGCCATTCTGGAGCATGGCGCGATCCGGCAAGTTGGCCGCCCGGTGGAGATTTATGACCATCCGTCAACGACTTATGTGGCGCGGTTTTTGGGTAGCCCGGTGATGAATATCCTTCCGGTGCAAGCGACGGGCGCGGGGTTTGCTGCGGCGGCGGGGGCTTTGCAGGTTTCGGCGCAGGCTCAGGCGGGCGTGGCGGAGATGGGGCTGCGGCCGGAGGATTTGCGGGTGTCGGCTTGGGAAGGTGGCGCGGGGGTGCCTGCGACGGTGTCCGAAGTCGAGCCTTTGGGCGGCTATACCGTTGTGACTTTGACCGCCGGGGCGCAGTCGTTGCGGGCGATGCTGCGCGGGCAGCCGGATATTCGGGTGGGGGCTTTGGTGGGCCTTGGCTGCGATCCGGCAAAGGTGATGTATTTCGGGGCTGGTGGTGAGGCGCTGCCTAAATCCGCAGCCCCATCCTTGGGAGGGGACAGAATATGAGCGACGCATTGGGGTTTCAGCCCGATCCGGTGGTGCGCAGCAAGGATCTGGTGATCGGCTGCATTGGCGCGGGCATGATCATGGCGGAGTGCCATTTGGCGGCCTATCACGAGGCGGGGTTCAAGGTCGGTGCGATTGCCAGCCGGACCGAAAGCAAGGCGGCTGTGGTGGCGGCGCGGTGGGGCATCGCGAAGGTTCATGCCACGCCCGAGGCGCTGATTGCGGACCCCTCGATTGAGGTTCTGGATATTGCCTATCCGCCAGACCAGCAACCTGCACTGATTTATGCGGCGTTGAAGCAGCCGCATATCAAGGCGATCTTGGCGCAGAAACCGCTGGCATTGACCTTGGCTGACGCGATTGCACTGCGCGATGCGGCGGCGCAGGCGGGCAAGGTTCTGAGTGTTAACCAGAACATGCGCTATGACCAGTCGATGCGGGTGCTGAAACAGATCATCGAGCGCGGTGATCTGGGAGAGATTGTGTTCGCGCAGATCGACATGCACGCCATCCCGCATTGGCAGGGGTTTTTGGCGGATTACGACCGCCTGACGCTGGCGAATATGTCGGTGCATCATCTGGATGTGCTGCGGTTTCTGTTTGGCGAACCGACAGAGATCACCACGCAAACCCGCAAAGACCCGCGCACGACGTTTGAGCATTCGGACGGCATCACAGTGTCTACCTTGCGGTTTGAGTCCGGGGTGCTGGCGGTCAGTCTGGAGGATGTGTGGTCTGGCCCGCGCGCCGAAGGGTATGAGAATGACCAGAGCATCACCTTCCGGGTGGAGGGCACCGCTGGGGTGGCCAAGGGCTCGATTGGCTGGCCGACGGGGGCGGCTTCGACGCTGAGCTATGCCTCGCAGACTGCCACTGGCGGTAAATGGGTGACGCCGACATGGGAGACGATGTGGTTCCCGCAGGCTTTCATCGGCGTGATGGAGCAGCTGCAACATGCGGTGAAAACCGGCACGCCCCCGGCGCTTTCGGTGGCTGATAACGTCAAGACGGTTGCGTTGATTGAGGCAGGGTATCTGTCCATCGCAGAGGGGCGCACCGTTAAATTATCCGAAATTTCAACGCACTGAGGGAGGAACTTCACCATGATGCAACTGGGTATTTTTTCGGGGTATTTCCCCTATGGGCTGGAAGAGTCGGCCAAGAAAATCCGCAGCCACGGCTTTAACACCGTGCAGCTGGACCTGCATTTCAAGGATATTGACCTGAGCCACGGCAATCTGACGGCGGCGAACTGCAAAAAGGTGCGCGACACGTTCCGCGCGCATGATCTGCCTGTTAGCTGCATCTCGGGCTATACCAATATCATTCATCCCGATCTGGCGCATCGCAAAGCCAATGTGGACCGGCTGAAAGACATTATCCGCAATGCGCGGGCGCTGGGTTCGCCTTATGTGATCTCGGAAACCGGCACCTATAACACCGAATCCGAATGGATGTCGGACCCGAAGAACAAGACCGAGGAAGGCTTTGAGGCCTGCCGCAAGATCATCGCGGAACTGGCGCAAGAGGCTTACGACCACGGTTCGATGTTCCTGCTGGAGACGTATGTGAACAATGTCGTCGGCTCGGTTGAGGAAACCGTGAAGATGTTCGCGCAGGTGGATCATCCGGGGCTGGGCCTGCTGATGGACCCGACCAACTACTTCGAGTCGCACAACATTGATAACATGGACGGAATTCTGCATCAGGTGTTCGACACTTTGTCGGACAAGATCAAGATTGCCCATGCCAAGGATGTGGCGCGGGCGGGCGACGATAAATCCGAGAAGCACGCGGATATTGGCGATGATGATGCGCTGGCCTCGCACACCTTCCGCGGTGTCGGCGAGATCGTGCTGAACGCGCCGGGGACGGGATCGCTGAACTACGATCTTTACCTGCAACTGCTGGCGAAAAAGCATCCGAACATTCCGATGATCGTGGAGCATCTGGACGAGGCCGATGTGCGGCGCTCGAAGGCGTTCATGGACGGAAAATTCGCGGCCCACGGGCTGTAACACCTTCCGGGCGGCGTGCAGGCCATGCCGCCCGTTTCATTGCAGGAGAGTGCGCCAGTGCCGCAGCTATACGGAAAATCCATGACGCGGTGCGAAGTTGCGGCCCATGCAGGCGCGCTGAGCCAGTTTGCCGGCGTGCGGCTGATGACGCTGGGCGACGGGCTGGAGCGTGGCCTGCGGATGCTGGAGTTTCGCACCGGGTCGGGCTTGCGGTTTTCGGTGCTGGTGGACCGGGCGATGGATATTGCCGAAGTCGAACATAAGGGCCGCGCGATTGGCTGGCATTCTGCGGCGGGGTTTCGGCATCCGGGGCTGCATGAGGTGGAGGGCGAGGGCGGTTTCGCTTGGGCGCGGAGTTTTTCGGGGTTTTTGGTGACTTGTGGCTTGGATCATATTCTGGGGCCAGAGGTGGTCTCGACCGAGAGTTACAATTATCCGGGCCGCAAAACGGCCAGTCACGGGCTGCACGGGCGGGTGTCGACGATCCCGGCGCGATTGACGGGGTATGGCGAGGCTTGGGAAGGGGATCGGTGTATCCTCTGGGCCGAGGGTGTGGTCTCTCAGGCCACGGTGTTTGGCGAAAATCTGGTGCTGTATCGCCGGATTGAGGCCGATGTGGGCGGCGATGAAATCCGGCTGTCAGACCGCGTGGTGAACGAAGGGTTCCTCAAAACCCCGCATATGATGTTTTATCATATCAACATCGGCCATCCGGTGTTGGAGGAGGGCGCGCGGTATCTGGCACCGATCCGCGATGTAATTTGGGCGGCGCATCAGGCGCGCTATCAGGCGCAGGGCGTAGGGTATCAACGTGCGCCCGGCCCCAGCAATGGCTTTGCCGAGCAGGTCTGGCAGCATGAGATGGCGGCCAATGCTGTGGGAGAGGTTTCGGTGGCTTTGATCAATGATCGCATTGGCTTGGGGATCGAAGTTACCACCAAAAAGGATCAGTTTCCCTGTGCCTATCAGTGGCAGTATTATCAATCCGGCGCATATGTGATGGGGATTGAACCCTCGACTCATCATGTGTTGGGCAATCAAGCAGCGCGGGATCGGGGCGAGATGATCTGGCTGGGGCCGCAGGAGGCGCGCCAGTATCAGACCCGGTTCAAGGTGCTGGAGGGGGTCGCCCAGATCGCCAAATCCGAGGCCGCGATCCGCGCCATAGCGGCGCAACCTGACGACGATTTTCCCATACCCTCTGGCCAGTTTCCGCCTTTGCGCGGGCGCTGAGGGCTAAAGACGAAGGACCATGCCCATGAGCATTTTCACCCGCATCTATGCCCCACGCGACTATAGCCTGACGGGGGAGAGCCGCACCCATGCCGAGGAAATCGGTCTGGCTTCGGCGGAGTGGTATCACTCGGACGTGCCGCGCAAGCAGATGAAAGAGTTGATGCAGCGCCGCGACGGGCCTGCGATCCGCGATACGGTGATCTGGTTGGGGCTGCTGGTTTTGACCGGGATTGGTGGCTGTTATTTCTGGGGCACTTGGGCCTGTGTGCCGTTTTTCTTCGTCTACGGCCTGCTCTATGGCTCGGCCTGTGACAGCCGCTGGCACGAGGCGGGGCATGGCACCGCGTTCAAGACGCCGTGGATGAATGATTGGGTCTATCAGATCGCCAGCTTCATGGTGATGCGCAACCCGACGACCTGGCGCTGGAGCCATGCGCGGCATCACACCAACACGATTATTGTCGGGTTAGACCCGGAAATCGGCTTCATGCGCCCGCCGCGTATCGTGATGGCGGCGCTGAATTTCATCGGGATTCCGTTCATCTTCTATGATCTGCGCACGCTGGCACGGCACGCTTTTGTCGGGCTGAATGAGGGCGAGAAGACCTATATCCCCGAGTCTGAACGTCACAAGGCGATCTTCTGGGCGCGGCTGCATATCGCGATCTATGCCGCGACGGTGCTGCTGGCGCTTGGTTTGCGCTCTTGGCTGCCGTTGATGCTGATTGGCGGGCCGCGGATCTATGGCTGCTGGCATATGTATATGACCGGGCTGATCCAGCATGGCGGCCTTGCGGAAGATGTCGTGGATCACCGGCTGAACTCGCGCACCGTCTATATGAACCCGATCAGCCGCTGGCTCTATTGGAACATGAATTATCATGTCGAGCATCACATGTTCCCGATGGTGCCCTATCACGCGCTGCCGCGCCTGCATGCGGCGATCAAGCATGATCTGCCCGAACCCAACCCGTCGATCTTTGCCGCCTATGTCGAGATGACCGGCGCCTTGCTGCGCCAGCGCAAGGATCCGACCTACTATCATCGCAAGGCGCTGCCCGCGACGGCGCGGCCTTACCGCGATGAGTTCCATGACATTGAAGTTGCCAGAGAAGGGGTCTGACATGGCCTGGATTGATGCCTGCGGTGTGGATGACATCGACGCAGAAGACCTGATCCGGTTTGATCACGGTGGGGCCACCTATGCGATATACCACGCGCCGGATGGCACGTTTCATGCGACGGATGGGCTTTGCACGCATGAGCAGGTGCATCTGTGCAATGGCTTGGTGGATGGGGATACCATCGAATGCCCCAAGCACAACGGTCGCTTCAATTACCGGACGGGGGCGGCGTTGCGGGCCCCGGTTTGTGTCGATCTGAAGCGGCATCCGGTGCGGGTGGTGGGCGACCGCGTTGAAATTGAGTTGGGGTAAGGTGATGCGCAAAAAACCGATGGTTGCCGATTTGCGGGCGAAAAAGGGCAAGGGTCAGTTGACCATGCTGCGGCTGTTCACGCTCGAGGAAGCGGCGGCGGCCGAGCAGGCGGGGATTGACGTGGTCTCGGTGCCGCCGGAACTGGTGACAAATCCGCGCTACCGCGAGGTCGCCCCCAGCCTGTTTTCAATGACCGGGGTGGATCACCGCTCGGCTGGCACGCGCGAGGATTATCTGCGGTTTTCGGGGCAAATGCTGAATGCAGGGGCAGATGCGATCTATTGCTCAGGCAGCCTTGGCACGGTGAAATTCCTTGCCGATGAGCATATTCCGGTGGTGGGGCATGTCGGCCTTGTGCCCTCGCGCAACACCTGGACGGGTGGCTTCAAGGCGGTGGGCAAGACCGCGGATGCGGCGGTGGCGCTGCTGGCCGAGGTGCAGGCCTATGAAGCGGCGGGCGCATTTGCGGTGGAGATCGAGGTGGTGCCGGTCGAGGTTGCCACCGAGATCAGCCGCCGGGTGAATATCCTGCTGTGGTCGATGGGGGCGGGGCCGGGCTGCGATGTGCAATATCTGTTTTCCGAAGATATCCTCGGCGAAAATCGCGGACACATGCCGCGCCATGCCAAGGTCTACCGAAACTTTGCGGCGGAATTTGATCGGTTGCAGCAGGAGCGGATTGCGGCCTACCGCGAGTTCATCGCCGATGTGGCCTCGGGGGCTTATCCCGAGCCGCAGCATGTGGTGGCGATGAACCCGGATGAGATGGCGGCGTTTCTAAAGCTGATCGCCTGATCACATAAAGCCGATGTTGCGCTGGATCGCCGCGTGCAGATGCGCTTGCACGGCGGCTTCGGCAGCATCGGCATCGCGGCGGGTGCAGGCGGATAGGATTTCCATATGCTCGCGCAGGGTGCGCAGGATGATCGGTGCGGTGAATTTGCGGTCCAGTCGCAGCAGGCGCAGGTAATTCATCATCCGGCGATAAGAGATGTCGATCAATGGGTTCTGCATGATGCCGATCACCGAGGCATGCATCAGTTGTTCGACGGCATCGACCTCGGTCAGATCATCGGGGGTCACACCCTGCGCCTCAATCCGCGCGATCAGGGCGGTGTGGCGGGTGGTGAGGGTTTCCAGCAGGGTTTCCTCCGCCGTTTCGGCAAATACCCGCACGGCGGCGCGTTCGATGATGCTGCGGAATTGATAGGTGGCGTGGGTCAACTCCAGCCCCGGACGGACGAATTGGATGCCGGAACGCGGGTGAATGGTCAGCACGCCCTCGGCCTCCAGCATCCTGAGCGCGTCGCGCAAGGGCGCGATGGGGACATCGACGAGGGCGGATAACTCGCCTTGGGACAGGAAGGCACCGACCTGCACGCGGCGGGCGAACAGGCCTTCGAGGATGCGTTCATAGGCGAGTTCGGAGAGGCGCGGGGCGGGGGGGGTGTCGGGCTTTGGCTTGGGTGGCATCAGGGGCGTTCCGTCATTGACAGTTCAGATATTTTAACTGATATATCAGATAGCAAATATAAAGCGATCAGAGAGTCGTCCAAATGAGTCTAGCCGATTTTCGCATCACAAGGTTCCAATTCGCACGCGACCGGGTGATTGGCGACAGCCAAGTGCGGGCGGATGACGCCAATGTGGCGGCGCTGGAGCTGATATCGGCCTCGGGGGCGGTGGGTTTGGGCTTTGTGCAGACGCTGTTTTCGGCTTTGCCGGATCAGGCCGAGATCGCGCGCATCTTCCGGGCCGAGGTCTGGCCGGGGCTGGTGGGCCAGCCCGCCTTGGGTCTGGTGCATCGCGTGACCCGTCCGCGTGGTGGCAATCAGCGCAGCGCCTCGCTGCCGTTTCACGAGGCGGTGCAGGTGGCTTTGTGGGATCTGGCGGCGCAAGAGGCGGGGCTGCCGTTGCACCGGATGCTGGGGGCGAAGCGCGATCGGGTGCGGGCCTATGCCAGCGGTTTGGATTTCCATCTGGAAGACGCGGCGTTTCAGGCTTTGTTCGCCCATGCGGCGGGGATTGGCTACCGCGCCTTCAAGATCAAGGTGGGCCATGCGGATTTCGCCCGCGACCTGCACCGACTGGATTTGCTGCGCGCGGTGGTGCCTGCGGGATCGCAGATCATGGTGGATGCGAATGAGGCGTGGTCTGCGAAAGAGGCGCTGATGAAGATCACCGCCATGCGCGATGCGGGGCATGACCTCTTGTGGGTGGAAGACCCGATCCTGCGGCATGATTTCGCGGGGCTGCGGATGCTGCGGGCTGCGGCACCTTGGACGCAGATCAATTCGGGCGAATATCTCGATCTGTCGGGCAAGCGCACGCTTTTGGCGGCGGAGGGCACCGATTTGCTGAACGTGCATGGGCAGGTGTCCGATGTGATGCGGATCGGCTGGCTGGCGGCGGAATTGGGCGTGCCGGTGTCGCTGGGCAATACGTTTCTGGAGGTGGGCGTGCATATGGCTTGCGCTTTGCCAGAGGTGGAGTGGCTGGAATACTCGTTCCAGAACTTTGATCATCTGGTTGAGCAACCGATTGAAATCACGGATGGATATGCGATTGCCCCGGACCGTCCGGGACATGGGCTGATCTTGTCTGAAACCGCCCGCCGTGATTGGGCGCGTCCGCATCTGCTGGCGCGCGACCAGCTTGGCGCGGCTCCGCCAAATCCACGCTTGCCGCTTTAGGATTGCTTTCAGGACGGCGCGGCCTGATCCGCGCCACGACATCTGGGGAGGATGACGCATGAAGACCTTTGTGACCGCGGCACTTTTGGCCGCTTCGGCGCTGCCCGCTTTCGCCACAGACCTGACGGTGTGGGATTGGAAATCCGGCGATCCGCTGGCGGCACCCTATTACCAGAAGGCCAAGGAGGTGTTTGAGGCCGCCCATCCGGGTGACACCGTAAGCTTTGTGATGCAGCCGAACGATCAATATTACACGCTGCTTGGCACGGCTTTGGCCTCGGATGGTGGGCCGGATCTGTTCTTGCTGAACGGCGGCGCGCAGGCGCGGGCGCGGTTTGAAAGCGCGGTGAAACTGGATGACAAGATCGGCGACATGAAGGCCGATCTGGCGGGGCTGGCTGAGTTTTCCGATGCGAACGGAATCTATGCCATTCCGCTGACCATTCAGGGCTTCGTGGTTTATTACAACAAGGCGCTGTATACCGCTGCGGAGCTGGACTCGAATAGCCCGCCGAAAACTTGGGACGACCTGAGCAAAGTTTGCGCGGCCTTTGTGGCGCAAGGTACGGTGCCCTGCATCGCTTTGGGCAACAAAGAGGGCTTCGGGATGGAGTTCTGGTTCTCGGCCATCGCCGCGAGCCTGTGGACGCCACAGGAACAGGCGGATTTCGCCGCCGGAAAGCTGGCGTGGAGCAGCCCGCAGGTGTTGGCGGTGCTGCAATCCTGGGTCGATGCCAATGCGGCGGGCTGGTTTCCGAAGGGGGCCAATTCCACCGCCAAGTTCATGGATGAATATGAAGGCTTCATGCGGGGCGAGTCCGCCAATACCATCGGCCTGATCTCGGATGTGGCGCATTGGAAATCGTTTGATGAGATGTTGGGGGCCGAGAATCTGGGCGTGTTCCTGCTGCCTGCGCCCGCTGGGGCGGCGGCTAAAATCCCGGCGGCGGGCGGGATCGGTTACGGCGTGAACAAGAAATCACCCAATGTCGATCTGGCGGTGGAATTTGCCAAGACCCTTGCTGCGCCTGAGGTGTTGCAGGTGTTCTTCAACGATGCGGGCGCGGTGACGGCGAACACCAAGATGGACACCTCGGCGGTGACCAGCCCTGCGGCGAAGACGATTTTCGGCTGGCTGGCCTCGGATGTGGTGCCAATGGCGCATACCAATGCCACCGCGCAAGAGCTTGAGGAAATCCATCGTCAAAGCCAGTTGCTGCTGAACGGCGAGACCACGGTGGCGGAAGCGGCAGCGGCGATGGATGTGGTGGCGAAGGCCGCGCGGCAGTAGGCTTGAATTGTTCGCTTGGGCCGTCCGGTGTGGGCGGCCCGTTTCACCTGCAAGGGGCCCCGCATGGCAAACCGATCCGAGCAACGCATAGCGATCCTGTTCGTGCTGCCCGCTGTGGCACTGGTTGCGATTTTCCGCATGTTTCCGTTGGCTTGGGGGTTTGTTCTGTCGTTCACCAGCGGCGATGGGGCGGGGGGTGCGAAGTTTGTCGGGCTGGACAATTACCGGGCTTTGACCACGGATGCGGCGTTCCATGACAGCCTGATCAACACTTTGATCTTGCTGGCGACGTTGCCGATCTGGGTGATGCTGCCCTTGCTACTGGCGATCCTGATCCATCAAGGCGTGCCGGGTGGCAAGCTGTTCCGCGCGGTGTATTTCTTCCCTGCCGTGCTGTCGGCGGTGATCATTGGTTCCATCTTCAACGTGGTGCTGCGCTATGACGGCAGCCTGAACGCCGCGCTGAAATCATTGGGGATCGAGGCGGTGGATTGGTTGGGTCAGGGGGCGACTGCGCTGGCCTGCCTGATTGCAGTGCAGCTTTGGGCGACGTTTGGCATGTCGGTGCTGATCTTCATGGCGGGGCTGTCGACGGTGTCGAGTGAGTTGGTTGAGGCCGCGCGGTTGGATGGTGCCAAGCCGGGGCAAATCTGGTGGCATGTCATCCTGCCCGCGATGCGGCCTATTCTGGAATTTGTCGCGGTGGTCACCACCATCGGCGTGCTGACCTCGATGTTCGGGCTGATCTATGTGCTGACCGCAGGTGGGCCGGGCACCGCGACGACGCTGCCGGAGTTTCTGATCTGGATGGAGCAGGGCAAGATGAACCGGCCCGGCTATGCGGCGGCGATTTCGATGGTGTTGTTTGTCGGCATGGCGGGGCTGGCCTATGTGCAGATCCGCATCATGTCGCGCAACGCGAACGCGTAGGGGGCAGGCATGGCAATCCGCAATACGCGTGAGAAATGGCTGCTGCGTGCGGCGAGCGTGCCGATGGCGCTGCTGGCCTTGTCCTGCATCTATCCGGTGTTTTTTACCGTCAACAACGCGCTGAAAACCAACAAGGGCTATATTCTGGATCGGTTTGGCGTGGTTGACGCGCCGAGCCTGGAAAACTTTTTCGCCGCTTGGACGCGGTCGCATTTGGGCGATTATCTGCTGAACTCGGTGACGGTCACGGCGGGGGCGGTGGCTTTGTTGCTGCTAACCTCGTCGATGGCCGGATTTGCGCTGGCGATGCTGCGGTTTCCATATCGCCGCGCCTTGTTCATCGTCATCCTCGCCAGCCTGATGATCCCGGTGCAGGTGGTGCTGGTGCCGTTCTACCGCACCATGCTGGCGCTGGATCTGATCAACACGCGGATCGGGCTGATCGTGGCTTATACCGCGTTTTTCCTGCCGTTTTGCGTTTATCTGATGACGGCGTTTTATTCCCGCCTGCCGCGCGAACTGGTCGAGGCGGCGCGGATGGACGGGGCATCTTTGCTGCAAATCTGGTGGAATGTGATGCTGCCGATGGGCAAGCCCGCGCTGCTGACGCTGGGGATTTTGAACACTTTGTATTGCTGGAATGATGTGCTGATCTCGCTGCTGGTCTTGCAGAAAGAGCGCACAGTGATGGTGGGCATTGCGGCGCTGCGCGGCGAGTATACCACCAATGTGCCGCTGCTCTGCGCCGGGATAGCACTGGCCGCAGCACCAATCATCGCGATCTACATCTTCTTCCAGCGCCAGATCGTTGACGGCATTGCTGTCGGCGCAGTGAAAGGCTAAGCCATGCCGCAAATCGAATTGCTCAATCTTTGCAAGCGCTTCGGCGGGGTGGATGTGATCCGCCACGTGTCTTTGTCGATTGAAAAGGGCGCGTTTACGGTGTTCGTTGGGCCATCGGGCTGCGGCAAGTCCACCCTGCTGCGCATGATTGCCGGGCTGGAGGAGATCAGTGCCGGCGAGGTCGCCATTGACGGGCGGGTGGTGAACCGGCTGGAGCCGGCCGAGCGCGATATCGCCATGGTCTTTCAAAACTACGCGCTCTATCCCCACATGACGGTTTACAAGAACATGGCCTACGGGTTGAAGATGCGCCGCATGGCGAAGGATGAGATCGACCAGCGGGTGCGCAATGCCGCAAAGATCCTCGAGCTGAGCGCACTTTTGGACCGCAAGCCGCGCCAGCTTTCCGGCGGCCAGCGCCAGCGGGTCGCCATGGGGCGCTGCATCGTGCGCGAGCCCAAGGTCTTCCTGTTCGACGAGCCGCTCA
>CAYLYV010000077.1:0-22340 GCA_964387655.1 uncultured Cypionkella sp.
CGAAATGCCCGAAGTCACATCAAGCCGAAACCACGGGGCTGGCGCACCGCTTACGGCTTAGGCCCAGTTACGAAAGCCGAAACCTTCGTAATCGCGCCAGTAGGCTTCGCGCGCAGCGGCTTCGAGATCGGGGCCGTACAGTTCTGCCAATGGGTAGGGATATTTGTCGGCAGCGGTGGGCAGCGGCTTGGCTCCCAGACCCAGATCAGCGCAGAGATGGGCCAGGCCATCGTTCAGTTTGTCTTCACGGATCAGCAGGTCCGGGCTTTGCACCTGCGCGAAGCCTTGGATCAGCGCCCCCTGCGAGGCAATTTGCGGCATCACCCGAAGTTCGGTGCGGCCCGCCAGAACGTGCTTGATCAGTTCGAGAAACACCAGAAATCCGGCGCGGAAATCTTCCGCACTCTCAAACCGTTTGCCCTTGGGTGGCAGTTGGAATTTATGCACACGCTTCAAGTAGGGCCGCAGCTCCGGCATCCATTCTTTGGCGGTGAAATCACACCAAGCGGTGTAGGCGCGGGCCAAAGGATGGCGCAGCACGGTGAAGCTGCGCTGGTCCGGATGCGCCGCTTTCCATTTGCGCAGAGACTGGCGATCAAAACCGGGCAGCAGCGGCCCATAGCTTTGCAGCCACTTTTTCACCTGCGCCTCGGGTCCGCATTTGATCGGCATGAACAACAGATCGGCTTGTTCTGAGGCGATATATTGCGCGACAGCGGCCAGACGGCGGGGCTCAAAGTTCGGCACATGACTTTGGTTGAACCAATCCAGCGTGGCCAGACCCTGCTGCATTTCCAAAGGATTTGAGACTTTCGCCGAAATCGCTTCGGGGTTTTGTTTCTTGAAGCGGAAGTCGAGGGCTTCAATCCGGGCGGGGGTACCGAGGAAACTGGCAAGGCCGTTCAGCACATCCAGATCGCGAATGTCTTCGTAATCAATGTAATAGGCGGTCTGGCCCGTGGTTTGCAGCGCATGGACCAGTTTGCGCTGGAACTGCTGAAGCTGGTCGATCCGGGCGTTGAACTCGGCCAGATCAAAGCGGGGGCGCACGGTTTTCAAATGTTTGGTGTTGGCCAGCCACCACTGATCGCTTTCCATCGCGATCTTCCAGCTGATGAAGCTTTCCAGCTGGTTGCGGGTCAGGATGATTTTGGCGCAGGCGCGGTCGGCCATCACCAGATCGAACACCCGTGGGTCGTGGTCGGAAAAATAGCGAAACCCTGCAAGGCCCTTGGTCTGCGCCCGCATCGTGCGCAAAAAGCCCGCAGGATCGGCATCGCGCCCGGCCATGTCGATGCCGAACATCTCTTGCTTGCCTTCGCCTCCGATCAGATAGGGATTGAACGCCTCCCCATGGCTGGTGACGCCGTCGATTGTGTTGAGATTGGCTTCCAGAAAGTTCGATCCGGTGCGCATTTCGGCGAAGATCACGAAAGAGGTAAATCGAGTATTTAGGTCGGGCAAATCACTTCACCAAATAAGGGCGGCCGCGCCGCGAGCTCGAGGGGCGCGGGTCGTCGCCGGTCGGAAAATCACCCATCAGCACCGGCTGCATCCCCTGATTGCGCAGGTTTTGCAGGAATTGGCCAAAGCCAGTCAAATCGGCCAGACGCGGCGCTTCAGTCAGGCGGCGCATGGCACGCGGGCTGATCTCATCGACGATGGTTTGCAGGGGTTCCATCGGGTTTTCAACGAACTCGGCCAGAGACCAGGTGCGGACGCGGGCTTTCACCCAAGGCTTGCGGAGTTCATTGAGAAACTCGGCCTCTATCTTTTGCAAGCGGGCGGCTTTTTTGCGAATCTCACCGAAATTGCTGTTGGAGTGGAACAGAGGGATCGCCCAGGCCCCTGAAATCACCGAGATTTGGGCGTTGGGATCGCCTGCGATGAAGTTGGTCAGCACTTGGCTGTCATCCGGGCCGAACTGAAAGCACTGGCGTTCGCCACGGGTGTTCCAGATCAGGTTGGTCAGAAAAGAGGTCGGATTATAGTCGCGGATGGCGGCGGAATCGCAAACAGCCCCGTTATAAATCTTTTCCCCGCCAGCAAATTCAATGCGATCTGCGGCGAACAGATGGCCATGCACCCGGGTGCCGGTGGCCTTGCCGAGCCAGATTTCAAAGTTATCGAACAGATCGGCGAAGCCTTCAAACACCGAATAGGGGGCAGCGGTGCGGCCATTTTCCCAGTTTTCATTCGGATGCCGCGACTGCATGTAGAGGCCGGGGCGGCCTTTGGTGCGACGCTCCACCGCTTTGGCAAACAGACGGTCAATTTTGCCGGGGTTCGGCTCTGCCGCCGCCTGCGATCCGGTGTCGTCAGACAGGAACGTTTTATACAAACGCCCGGCATGGGGCCAGATTTTGCGGGCAACAAAGCAATCCGACCTGCGCAGCAGTTGCAGATGGTCGTCGTAGAAGATGTGCGGTTTGCCCTGAAAATCGAACTTCGACAGCGTCAGTGAGCGGCTTTCGACATTGGCCGACACTTGCCGCACCAAGGTTTGAAAATAGCTTTCATCGGGAATCCAGACGCGGCGGAAATAGCGGTCAATCTCATCGCGTTCGGGGTTTTCCAGAATCGCCGACAGGGTTTGCCGGGTCAGGCACCACCATTGGCTGCCTAAGTGTGGCACGATACCCGCCGGGATACGACGGCGGATCCCAAGACGGCGTTGCAGGCGGACATAGCCGTCAAACAGCCGACGTTTCTTGCGCCAACTGAACGGGAAACGCAGGGTGAAACGTTCGACGTCCAAGCCGCCGATGGTCCAGCCGACATCTTCTGTGGTGACAGATTCGATGAAATCGGTGCGCGGACGTTCGGCGAGATAGGCGACCATTTCTTCGACCGGGCGCAGCGGCAGGCAGGAGCCGGAGGCCAGATAGACATGCCGCACCTGCGGAAAATCGCGCAGCATGATGGTGGCGGCTTCTTGGGTGGCGGCAACAATGCCCCAAGTGCCCCATTCGCAGGCGTGGCGGCCCGAGAAGCGGATATTATCGAGGTCGATCAGAGCTTTAACCAAGCCGTCATAGGCCTTGCGCTTGACCCGCCGATCCACATGGATCACCACCGGACAATCGCGCACCGCCCAATGCCGCGCCACCTGAGCCGCGCGGTCAAACGCGGTATGACACAGCATGACGATGCCGACGCTCATGCCCAGTTGCCTTTCGACATCAGGCCCAAAATCTCCAACTGCCGCCAGTTGATGTATTTCTCGCTCCACTTGCACCAGAGGTCAGGCTGGGTGCTGATACCGGCGCGGTAAGCACGGTATTCGTGGCTGTTGGCGTAATGCTGGCGACGCTCCATCTCCTCCTCGGCCTTATGGGCGAAGGTATCGAGAAATTTGGCGTGCAGCAGGCAACCCGAGGCTTTTTCGCCGCCCCATTCGTCGTAAACCTGGTTCAAGCCGCGCGGCAACAGCATGTGGGTCGAAGAAACATAGGCATAATCGCGATCCCATTTCACCAGCGGGATCTTGTTCAGCGCGGGCGCGCGTTCCGGCAGGTCTTGAAAGAACATCCGCAGACGGGGTCCGCCCTGGATCCACAGATTGCCGAATTTCTTGTTGCGATGGATGATGTAATTGCCGGAATCGAAATAGGGTGCGACCTCAAACGGGTCTTGGCCCTCAGTGTAGGGAGCGGCGTCAAACGGACCTTTCGGATACATATCCAGCAGCATCGCCGAGAAGGATTTGATCGACGAAGCATCGAGCCAATCGGTCAGCGCCCGCAGGGGTCGCGTATCACAGAACGGGTAGACGAAAAATTCATCCGGGTCGACGATCAGCGCCCAATGGCCGTGGGCATATTTGTTTTGCAGCCAGTTCAGCCAATCAACGCCAAAGCGCGCGCGTTTGTAGCTGTGCTGGCTGGTCCAGAGCGAGACATCCGGCTGCGCTTGCAGATATTCACGACTGCCATCGTCGCTGTCATTGTCGACGATGATGAAATGGTTGACGCCGAGATTGCGGTAGTAGCGCAGGAAATACGGCAACCGGATGCGTTCGTTGCGCAGGGTCGAGAACAGCAAGATATGGTCGGGCTTAATCAGATTGGTGCGATCGACAATGCCACACAACTCCCGCCGCTTGCGAAAAGCGCGGATGCGCCAGCGTTTGCGCGCCAGCCGCAGCATATATCTTGAGACTATACTCACCCCTGAACTTCCACTTGCCCCGCCACCATCCCTAAACGGGGTATCACATCCTGCTTAACACAAGCTTGAAATGTTCTACCCAGTTTGGTGGCGTTTTTGTCGTCCTTTTCGCTATCCCAACCTTGTTCAACCGGTTGATTGTTTCCATCCAAGAATAAGCGTCCGCTACGTCAAGGTAAACTGCGAACTCCCCCAGAAGCTCTTGAAATACCGCCAGATCAGAGGCGATGACCGGAGTACTCAGGCTTGCGGCCTCCAGCGCGGGGATGCCGAAGCCCTCGGCAAAGCTTGGAAAGAGTAAAGCTTGCGCGCCTTGCAACAGGAAGGCGATCTGACCATCGGTAAGACCCGCACGTTCCTGAATCGGGGAATCATCGGGCAGCGCGTCCAGCCGGGCGAAGACCTCGGCATTGGACCAGCCGCGCCCGCCGAGGATCAGCAGGCCGGGGGGGGCTGGCATTTGCGCCCAGAGATCTAGCAAAAGGGCGTGGTTCTTGCGCGGCTCGATGGTGCCGAGGGTGACGAAATAGGGCTGCGTAGGGGCTTCCGTGGCGATAGGTTGGGCGACAGGAACGCCCAGATTGGCGGTGATGCCATCTGGCACGCGGCCCAAACGCGCCAGTTGCGCCTCGGTCAGCGCGCGGGTGGCTTCGGTGGTGTGGATCACCAGATCGGCATGGCTGGCGATCACCTGCATCTTGCGGCGGAAGGGGTCTACCGTATCGGGTCGGGCGAATTCGGGGTGATCGAGCGGGATGGTGTCATGTACCAATACGGCGATTTTCAGACCAGCGGCGCGGATTTGCCGCAAGCTGCGGTCGTCGAGATTGGCGTGACCGGTGTTGAAATAGCTGGCGCCGGGCGGCAGGTGACGCTTGAGCAGGCGCGCCAGACCGCGCTTGGTGCAGCGGGCGATGGCAAGACGGCGCAGAGCGGCCTCGGCCCGGCCGCGCGTGGGGTCACGCCGCCATGCGATGCGACCGATCAGGTCATTGCGGGGAAGGTCGAGCGTGCCGTCGCGCAGCGCCGTCATCGCCGCGCGGTCCAGCAGCAAAAAGCCCAGTGCTGTCCGCACGAGGCCCAAGCACGGCGTCTCCAGCCGCAAAAACTGATCAAGATAGGCGAACTCAACCCGGTCCACCCCGGTCATCGGCCCCTTGCCCAAACGCGACATCAGCCGCGTCAGGTCAAGCAGCCGCGCCGGGACCACCGCTTACTGCGCCGCTTTTTGCAGCGCGATCATGTCGTTCAGATAGGCGCCGAATTCTTCGCGCAGATCGGGGCGCGCAAGACCGAACGCCACCGTCGCCTGCAGGAAGCCGGCTTTCGAGCCGCAATCATAGCGCTGACCGCGGAAGCGATAGCCGTAGACCTTGCCCGTCTTGGTTTCCTCGGCAATCGCGTCGGTCAGCTGAATCTCACCGCCCGCGCCTTGTTTCATTTTGTTCAGGTTGCTCAGCACCTTAGGCGTCAGGATGTAGCGGCCAATCACCGCCAGGTTCGACGGCGCATCTTCGGCTTTGGGCTTTTCAACCATGCCCTTGGCCAGCACAATCGCGCCCATATCCTCGGCAATATCCAGCACGCCATAGGACGAGGCCTTGTGCGGCTGCACTTCCATCGCGGCGACCATATTGCCGCCGGTTTGCTCGTAAGCTTCCATCATCTGCTGCAAGCACGGCTTTTCCGCCGCGATCACGTCATCGGGCAGCAGCACGGCAAACGGCTCATCCCCGATCAGACGGCGGGCGCACCAGACGGCATGGCCAAGGCCCAAGGGCCGGGTCTGGCGCAGATAGGCAATCGCGCCGGAATCCATGTTGGTTTCCTTCAGAATCTCCAACAGATCATCTTTCCCGGCTTTGCGCAGGGTGTTTTCCAACTCGGGTGAGTGGTCAAAGTAATCCTCAAGCGCGGATTTGCCACGCGAGGTGACGAAGATGAATTCCTTGATGCCCGCCGCGCGCGCCTCATCAATCGCGTATTGGATGAGGGGCCGGTCCACCAGCGTCATGATTTCTTTCGGGATGGATTTGGTGGCTGGCAGGAACCGTGTGCCCATACCGGCAACCGGGAACACAGCTTTTGTGACTTTTTTGATCTTCATTTGCCCAATCTTTCGCGCAGCCTAAGCATTTTTGTTATTTTCAGCCTACCCCAGAAATCTTAACAGAACAATCTGTCTACGATGCCCTGCGGCGGTGTCGACATGTCGTAGCACATCCTTACAACGCGGATTGCGGGGAAAAGTTGCCTGGACCCAGCAAATTTCCGCCGCCGCTCAGGTGATTGGGCGATACCGGGCCAGACGCGCGGCTTCTTCTTCCACGCGCTTGCGGAACGATATCAGTCTAAAGCGCGGCCCATGGCGTGTCGATTGACCAAAAATGCCGCCTGTTTGCAGCCAGTAACCCTCTGGCTGGAAGCTGAGTTTGTGCGGGCGGGCGGTGGGGGTGAAGATAAAGACGGTGGTGATGGTTGCGGTACTGGCGGCGGCTTCGGCCAGCAGGCGGCGCTTTTGCCAGAACCGCCCGGCGAGGATTTTGCCGGGGCGGGGGCCTGTGTTCAGCGGTTGTAGCGGGGCGGTGGCTGGAGGAAGTGGCGTGAGTGCGGCGAGAGGGTGAGCAAGCCCCTCGGCCCAGCCTTGGGTAAGGGTGGTGAGCAGGGCGAGTTCGGCCTGCGCATGAATGCGGCCAGCGCGGCGGTGCGCGGCCATACGGGTGGATTCTCGTAAAGACAGAGCCTTTAGTGCGGCCCCCATGTCGGCTTCAGGCGCATGTCGACGCAGAAAAATCGCGGTGCTGGCAGCGATGTCATGCAGGCTGAGCGGCACCCGATTGGCTGTGCGGCGGGTGCTGGCGAGATAGCCGTGATGCACTTGGGCGTCGGGGATGATCGCGGTGAGGCCCGGCAGACGCAGATTCACATCGGCTTCGTCGAGGTAAAACCGATAGGCCGGATCAAAGCCGCCGATGGCCAGCAGAGCATCGCGGTGGAAGGCGCAGTTGGTGCCTTGGGTTTTCACTGCCCGTTGCGGCGCATTGGGGCGCAGGGTCGGTTCAGTGATGGTCAGCGGGTGGTCTTGGCCAAAGTGATCGACCTCGCACGCCTGCCATTGGTAGGAAATGCCGTTGCGACCCCGGATAAAGCCAGTGCTGGCGGTGACTTGCGCATCGGCAAAGGGCGCGGTCAGGCGCCACAGCCAAGTCGGTTCGGCCACCGCGTCATCGTCGATGAAGGCCACCACCGGAGCGGCAGCCACGGCCAGCCCGGCGTTGCGGGCGGCGCTGATATTGGGTTCGTCGAAGCTCACGCATTTCAGCGGCAGGGGAAGAGTTTCAACCTGCCGGATCGCCTCGGAGTCGGCGACCACGATCAGCTCAAAACTCGGGTGATCCTGCTGGGTTAGAGCCACAATGCAGCGCATCAAAGCCGCCGCGCGGTGGCGGCTGACGACAATGACGCTGACGGGAGGCGTGGTCATGCAAGGGCTGCCAATGCTGCCTCGATCACGGGGACATCGGAGGGGTTGTTCAACTCCCAAAAGGTCAGGCCCTTGCCATCGACCTGCACACACAGCACTTGTCGCCCGTTTTCGAGAAAGCGGAGTTGTTCCAGCCCTTCAAGCGTCTCTAGAGGACCGATGGGCCAGCTTGGATAGGCCATCAAAGCTGCGGGGCGATAGGCGTAGACGCCGACATGGTGGAACACCGGGGTCGGCTCGTCATCGCCGTAGCTGCGCGCGGTGAAGGGGATCACCTCTTTCGAGAAATAGAGCCCGCGCATTTCGGCTCCGAAAACCGCCGTAGTGCCGCCGACGCGCCCCGCCCGCCTGTCCGCCAGAAATCCGTTCAGCGCGCGGCCATCGCAGCGCAGGACCGGGGTGGCGATGTCGGCCTCGGGCGCGGCGCGCAGGCCCGCGATCAGGTCTTCGACAAACCACGCCGGGGTGAGCGGGGCATCGCCTTGCAGGTTCACCACAATGTCATAACCGGGCAGCAAGGTGGCCACTTCGGCACAGCGTTCGGTGCCGTTTTGCGCGGTGGAGGAGGTCATGATCACCTCGGCGCCGAAGCCTGTGGCATGGTCACGGATGCGGGTATCGTCGGTGGCCACCACCACGCGGTCAATGCCACGCACCGCCATGGCAGCCTGCCAAGAACGGTGAATCAGGGTCTTCTCGCCATCCGGGCCTTTCAGCGAAACCAAGGGCTTGCCGGGGTAACGCGCGCTGGCATGGCGGGCGGGGATGACGAGAAGCACGCTCATTTTTGCAAGGTCACGCCGGGGGCGTAAGCGATGAAGAACGGGTTGTCCCAGCCTTGCTTGCCATAGGCCAGGGGCGTGTGATCATCAAAGCGCACGACATGGCCGCCGGCGCCGCGCAACACGGCATCGCCAGCGGCGGTATCCCATTCCATCGTGCGACCCAGACGCGGATAAAGATCGGCCTCGCCTGTCGCCACCAGACAGAATTTCAGGCTGGACCCCGCCGATTTCATATCCTTGCAGGCGTATTTGGCGATGTAATCATCGGTTGCCGCATCGCGGTGGGATTTGGAGGCCACCACCATCAGAGCGGTATTGTCAGGCTTGGAGACGGAAAGCGGCGTTACTGCGCCAGCGGTATCCTTGGCGAACACGCCGGTTTCTTCTACCGTCGCACCATCGGCTTGCGTGTAAAACAGCCGTCCCTGCGCAGGTGCATAAACCACGCCGCGCAACGGCACGCCGTTCTCGACATAGGCGATGTTCACGGTGAAATCGCCGCGTCGTTGTACGAATTCTTTGGTGCCATCCAGCGGATCAACGATCAGGAACGTCGAGGCCGTCAGTGCGTGGCTATCCGCCTGTTCTTCGGTGATCAGCACCACATCCGGGAAAGCGGCGCGCAGGCCGGCCGAGATGATCGCATCTGCGGCCTCGTCAGCCTCTGTCACCGGGCTGGCATCGGATTTCGACTTCACCGCGAAATCCGGGCCGTTGTAGACCTGCATGATGCGGTCGCCCGCTTCCAGTGCCAGACGGCGAATGATGGGGATCAGATGGTCAAAGTTCATAGGCTCTCCTGACAACCACGCCATCGCATTGCCGTGTTGTTGATTAATTCAGACATCGCCTTTATCATCGCTTGCAAAGGGAACAGCAAGATTTCCTGCGCTATAATGGGCTTCGCCCAGAACGAGGTTGCAGTAATGTTTCGCCCGGACGTCAAACGCACCAAAGTGACCAGCGGCTTTGCCATGCTGGAACTGATCTTCCACGCCGCCGTGCGCAACGTGCGCAAGCAGCATGGCAATGCGGTAATCGGGCTGTTGATGAGCATCATCCAGTCGGTGCTGATGGTGGTGATCATGGTGTTCATGTTCGACCTGTTGCAGATGCGCGGGTCGGCTTTGCGCGGCGATTTTGTGCTCTATATCATGTCCGGCGTGTTCAACTTTGCCACCCATGCCAAGACGTTAAGTGCGGTGTCAAAATCCGATGGCCCGGCCTCGGCGATGATGAAACATTCGCCGATGAATACCATCGTCTCTATCGCTTCAGCGGCGCTTGGCGCGCTCTATCTGCAAACCCTGTCGGCGGGGTGTATCCTGTTCTTTTACCACGCCTTGTGGACGCCGATCACCATCTATGATCCGGTGCCCGTGATTGGCATTTACATGCTGTCTTGGGCCTCGGGGATCGGGGTCGGGATGATCTTCAAGGCCGCAACCCCTTGGCAGCCAGAGTTTTTCAGCATCGCGACCTCGATCTACGCCCGCGCCAACATGATCTTTTCCGGCAAGATGTTTCTGGCCAACACCATGCCGTCCAGCCGCTTGCACTATTACACGTGGAACCCGTTGTTCCACTCCATCGACCAGACCCGCGGCTATATGTTTCAGAACTATCACCCGCATAACAGCTCGATCGAATACACGATTTGGGTGACCTTCGTATTGATCATAATTGGTCTGATGGGGGAGAATTTCACCCGCAGGCATGTCTCGGCCAGCTGGGGCGCCGGACGATGAAGCGGCTTTTGCTGTGCCTTGGCCTGTTGTGGCCGGGCCTGGCCGGGGCGCAGGTTTTGCCCGCGCTGTATGATGTGGCCGGGGTCGCCGGAGATGATGTGCTGAACATCCGGGTAGGCCCAGATGCCGATAGCGCCGCGATGGGCAGTCTGCCGCCAGATGCCAAAGCCGTAGAGGTTGTGGCGCTCAGCCCCGATGGCAAATGGGCGCAGATCAATGCGGGTGAGGGGGCGGGCTGGGTCGCGCTGCGATTCTTGCACAAACAGGATCGGCCCGATTGGTTTGCGCTGGACTATAGCTTGGAATGTTTCGGGACCGAGCCGTTCTGGACGCTGTTCATTGATCCTGCCATCAAATCCGCCCACATCAAAACCCCAGAAAAAGAAGGGCCTGAACTGGATATAACCTCTATTTGGCCGGGGAGCGCTTTCCAGCCCACCGCCGCCGTGCAATATACCGGCGCGAACGCAAGTGGCATCGCAGTGCTGCGGGGGCAGGTCTGCTCGGATGGCATGTCGGACCAAAGCTTTGGCATCGCCCTTGATCTGTTTCAGGCAGCAAGCCCCGATCAATCGGGACAAACCCTGCATGGTTGCTGCCGTTTGGCTCCCTGAATCCGACAATCAAACCAAACCCGGCAATTTTTCCGATCATTGATTAGGTTTTACCCCCCACGCAGCGCTTGCAGGGTCAAATCAGCCTGCCTATATACGCCCAGAAGCCGGAAACGGGCAGTAGCCCTTCCGGGTCTCATGGGATCGGGACGGAATGCCTGCTTGGGTTCCGCACCACAACATCGCCTAAGGAAAGGGACCTACTTATGGCCAAAGTCATTGGGATTGACCTCGGGACGACCAACTCTTGCGTCGCCATCATGGACGGATCGCAACCCCGGATCATCGAAAACTCGGAAGGCGCGCGCACCACGCCATCGATCGTCGCCTACACGGAAACCGAACGTCTGGTCGGGCAAGCTGCCAAACGGCAGGCTGTCACCAACGCCTCCAACACCATCTTCGCCGTCAAACGCCTGATCGGGCGTCGCCATGATGATCCGGTGATCATCAAGGATCAGAAGAACATGCCCTACAAGATCACCAACGGCGGTAACGGTGACGCTTGGGTCGAAGTGCGCGGTGAGAAGTATTCTCCGGCACAGGTTTCGGCTGTCATCCTGCAAAAGATGAAAGAAACCGCCGAATCCTATCTGGGCGAAACCGTCACTCAAGCGGTGATCACGGTGCCTGCCTATTTCAACGACGCACAGCGCCAAGCCACCAAAGACGCCGGCCGCATCGCTGGTCTGGAAGTGTTGCGCATCATCAACGAGCCGACCGCAGCCGCTCTGGCCTACGGTCTGGACAAAAAAGAGGCCCGCACCATCGCGGTCTATGACCTTGGCGGCGGCACCTTCGACATCACCATTCTGGAAATCGACGACGGTTTGTTCGAGGTGAAATCCACCAACGGCGACACCTTCCTTGGTGGTGAAGACTTTGACATGCGCATCGTCAATTACTTGGCGGATGAGTTCAAGAAAGAGCACGGCGTTGATCTGTCCTTGGACAAGATGGCGCTGCAACGCCTGAAGGAAGCGGCGGAAAAGGCCAAGATCGAGCTTTCGTCGAGCCAGCAGACCGAAATCAACCAGCCGTTCATCTCGATGGACAAAAACACCGGCCAACCGCTGCACTTGGTGGTCAAACTGACCCGTGCCAAGCTGGAATCTTTGGTCGATGACCTGATCAAGAAGTCGATGAAGCCCTGCCAAGCCGCGTTGAAAGACGCTGGCATCTCGGTTGGCGACATCGACGAAGTCGTGCTGGTTGGCGGTATGACCCGCATGCCGCGCGTGCTGGAAGAAGTCACCAAATTCTTCGGCAAAGAGCCGCATAAGGGCGTGAACCCGGATGAAGTTGTGGCCGCTGGTGCTGCGATTCAGGCAGGCGTGCTGCAAGGCGACGTCAAAGACGTGGTTTTGCTGGACGTGACCCCGCTGTCCTTGGGCATCGAAACCCTTGGTGGCGTGTTCACCCGCTTGATCGACCGCAACACGACGATCCCGACGAAAAAGTCTCAAGTGTTCTCGACCGCCGAAGACAACCAGAACGCCGTGACCATCCGCGTGTTCCAAGGCGAGCGGGAAATGGCTGCCGACAACAAGATGCTGGGCCAGTTCAACCTTGAACACATCCCGCCGGCCCCGCGTGGTCTGCCGCAAATCGAAGTGACGTTTGACATCGATGCCAACGGTATCGTGTCGGTGAAGGCCAAAGACAAAGGCACCAACAAAGAGCAAGCGATCACCATTCAAGCCTCGGGCGGTCTGTCCGACGAGGATATTGAGAAAATGGTCCGCGACGCCGAAGCCAATGCCGAGGCTGACAAAGAGCGTAAAGAGCTGGTGGAATCGAAGAATCAGGCCGAAAGCCTGCTGCACTCGACCAAACGTTCGTTGGCTGAACATTCCGACAAGGTTGATCCTTCGACCGTCGAAGTGATCGAGCTGGCAATGTCGGCGCTGGAAGATGCGCTGGCGACCGAAAACGCTGGCAAGATCAAAGGTGGCATCCAGAACCTGACCGAAGCGGCGATGAAGCTGGGCGAGGCGATCTACAAAGCCTCGGCAGACCAAGCCGACGGTAAGGATGAGGATGATCAGCGTGGCGTGGATGAGGATATCATCGACGCTGACTTCGAGGATCTCGGGAACAACAAGCGGAAGTAAGCCGCCAGGAACCAAAACAGGGCGGCCCAAGTAGGGGCCGCCCTGCCGCGTTCCCGTGAAGGGGTTTTGCATGGCAAAGCGCGATTATTACGACATCTTGGGTGCCTCGAAGGGCGCTTCCGCAGAGGATTTGAAGAAGGCCTACCGGGTGAAAGCGAAAGAGCTTCACCCTGACCGCAATTCCGACAATCCCAACGCCGAAGCTCAGTTCAAAGAGCTGAACGAAGCCTATGAGGTGATGAAAGACGCCGACAAGAAGGCGGCTTACGACCGGTACGGCCACGCAGCCTTTGAAGGCGGCATGGGCGGTGGTGGTGGCGGTCAACGCGGCGGTTATGCGGGTGGCAACGGCGACTTTGCTTCCGCCTTCTCGGATGTGTTCGAAGACCTGTTCGGCAATTTCACCGGCGGGCGTGGCGGTGGCGGGCGTTCGCGGGCGCAACGTGGGTCTGACCTGCGCTACAACCTGCGCGTCAGCATGGAAGAAGCCTTTGCCGGGGTTCAGAAAACCATCAACGTGCCGACCTCTGTGACCTGTGAGATTTGCCACGGCACCGGGGCCGAAGGCGGCGCTGAACCCGTCACCTGCCCGACCTGCTCCGGCATGGGCAAGGTGCGCGCGCAGCAGGGTTTCTTCACCGTGGAACGCACCTGCCCCACCTGTAACGGTGCCGGGCAGATGGTGAAAAACCCTTGCAAAAACTGCGCGGGACATGGCCGGGTTGAGAAAGATCGCTCGCTGTCGGTCAACATTCCGGCAGGGGTGGAAACCGGCACACGGATTCGTCTTGCGGGCGAGGGTGAGGCCGGGATGCGCGGCGGGCCGTCGGGTGATCTGTACATCTTCATCGAGATGAAAGAGCACGCGATTTTCCAGCGCGACGGCGTGCATCTGTTCTGCCGCGTGCCGATCACTTTGGCGACAGCGGCTTTGGGGGGTGAGATCGAAGTGCCCACCATCGACGGCGGCAAATCCCGCGTCAAAGTGCCTGCGGGGGCGCAAACCGGCAAGCAGATGCGCCTGCGCGCCAAGGGGATGCCCGCGCTGCGCGGCGGCGGTTCCGGCGATATGGTCATTGAGTTGGCAGTGGAAACGCCGGTCAACCTGACCGCACGCCAGAAAGAAATCCTGCGGGAATTCGATACGCTGGCGACCAATAACAACCCGGAAGGTTCGTCGTTCTTCTCAAAAGTCAAAGGCTTCTGGGACGGGATGAAAAGCTAAAACAGGGCGGGCATCGCTGCCCGCCTAATTCATTGGCGCGCCGCCCTCGGCCTTACGCCGCGCCACGAACGCCGCCAAAGCCTCATCAATCGCTGGGTCCATGGTGGGTTGCTCATATTCCGCAAGCATCTGTTTCCAGACCAAATTCGCCCGCTCACGCGTCTTAATGCCACCCTTGCCCAGCCAGGTCGTATGGTTGTCCCAGTTCGACAGCAGCGGCGTATAGAACGCCTGCTCATAGCGGCTCATCGTGTGATCTGCTCCGAAGAAATGCCCGCCCGATCCCACCTCGCGGATCGCGTCAAATGCCAGCGTCGCCTCATCCACCACCAGCGGTTTGAAATATTCCTGCATCATTTGCAGCATCTCGGCATCGACGATCAGCTTTTCAAAACTCGCGGTCAGTCCGCCATGCAGCCAGCCCGCCGCGTGTTCGATCAGATGCGCGCCGCCCATCATCGCGCCCCACAGCGACATCTGCGACTCATACGCCGCCTGCGCATCGACCTCATTCGCCGCGTTCACATTGGAGGAGCGAAACGGCACCCCGATCAGCCGCGCGAGTTGCCCCGAGGCCTGCGCCGCCTTGGTATATTCCGGCGTCCCGAACGCAGGCGCGCCCGAGCGCATATCGACGTTTGAGGTAAAGCCGCCATACATCACCGGCACCCCCGGCCGCACGATCTGAGTCAGCGCAATCCCCACCATCGCCTCGGCGTGCTGCATCACCAGCGCCCCCGCCAGCGTCACCGGACTCATCGCGCCCGCCAAGGTGAACGGCGTGATCACCACGACTTGACCATATTCCGCCATGGTCATCAGTCCTTCGGCCATCGGAATATCCAGCTGCAGCGGCGAGTTGGTGTTGATGATCCCCAGCAAACATGGGCGGTCGCGTAGCCCGTCCGGCGTCGTGCCCAAGGAAATCGCTGCCATCTCGATCCCGTCCAAAGTGCGCTGCCGCCCAAGGGTTTCAGTCTGCCAGTTCTTGTCGAGCAACCGGATCTGCACGTGAAAACAATCGAGGTAACGGGTATGCGCGGGCAGATCCATCGGCTCGAACGGATTGCCGCCGCTTTGATGGATCACGTTCAGGCTTTGCACCAGCTTCAGATAATCCTGCATCTCGGCAAAGCTGCCGTTCCGCCGCCCGGCCTCGTTGTCCATCACATAGGCCGGTCCACCGACCGAGGCGAACACGCAATCCGCGCCGCCAAAGCGCAAATTCCGCGCCGGATTGCGCGCCTCCAGCCCGAATGTACGCGGCACAGTGGCAAGCAAACTGCCAACCAAATCGGCATCCATCCGCACGGTTTCACCTGAAACCTCTGCTCCTGCCCGCGCAAAAAGCTTCCGCGCTTGGGGTTCCAGCACCGCCATGCCGATCTCGGCCAGTACCCGCAATGCTGAAGTATGGATCGCCATGATATGATCCGCCGACAGCACTTCGGTCGGAGCGTAGGGGCGCGGCACTTGGCCGAACGGCGACTGATGCAGCGCGCCCATCGTGCGCGGGCCACGGGTCGCGCTGCGTTTGCGCGGAGCGGAATCTGTCATAGCACCCCCTTCAGCGGTGGCTTTTCACGCCGCAACACAGGCTCAACCGGCCCGCCAAATCCCCGCGCAAAACGATGTGCCGAATAAACCGCATCGGCGATGGAGGAAGGTTGCAGGCAATCGCCCACGCGTGAGACGGCAACCCCAGAGGCCAGCAATGGCGCGTAAAGGTTGTCCACGGGCACACGCCCCGTCACCACGATCAGCGTGCCGCATGTCCTCTCCACCTCGCGCCCAGTGTAGGGGCAGGCCACCTGCACAGCACCTGCCACCTGCGCGACCAGCAGGTGCGAGGCGACAATCTCCACCCCCATCCGCAACAGCTTCGCCTGCACAAAGCCCTGCTCATCGGTCAGCGTGGTCCAACTGGACGCGACCGCATGGGGAGTCACGTAACTCACGTCATGCCCCTGCGCGCGGAGTCGTTCCGCCAAAGCGCCGCCCATGAAATAATGCTCGTCATCATAGATCACCACTGGGCTAACCACTGCAGCCCCGGCAAAGATATCATCGGGAGTCAATGCTTTGGGTAAATCCAACGCCTGCATCCCCATCACCCCCACGCCATCCCGCCGCCAGCGCGAGCCTGTCGCCAGCACCACATGATCCGCACCGAAGTCGGCAATGTCACCCGCCGTCATCTCGCTGCCCGGATACACCTGCACATTGTCCAGCTTGCCGATCATATGCGCCCGCCAATCGCGCACCCGGATCCATGTTCCCAAACCGGGCAGCGTCGATTCCCGTAAAATCCGCCCACCCAAAGCCCCGCCCGCCTCGGCCAAACTCACCTCCGCCCCACGCCGCCCCAAAGCCAGCGCCGCCTCTAACCCCGCGGGCCCAGCTCCCACCACCAACACTTTCTGACGCTGCGGCAAAACCGCAATCCGCTCGGGATGCCAGCCCTGTCGCCATTCTTCCGCCATCGTCGGGTTTTGCGTGCAGCGCAGATGCACCGCCTCGTTATTCGCGGCGCGGCAGATGTTGCAGCCGATACATTCGCGAATTTCATCCGCCCGGCCTTCGCGGATTTTCAGCGGCAGGAACGGATCAGCGATGGAGGGGCGGGCGGCCCCGATGAAATCCTGCCCCCCACGTTTGATCTGCGCCACCATGGTTTCGGGCGAGGTGAACCGCCCCACCGCGACCACCGGCTTTGTCGTCAGGCTTTTCACGAAGGCGACATAGGGCTCCTGAAACCCCTCGCCGCTGAACCGCGCTGATTTGCTGTCATTGCCCAGCGCGCCCGCAATATTCACATCCCACAAGTCGGGCAGTTCGGCGAGCATCTCAATCACCTCGCGCCCTTCGCCCGTGCTGGTGATACCGCGTGGCCCATGCAATTCGTCCACTGCGAGGCGCACCGCAACGGCGCAGGTATCGCCGACCGCGTCTTTGGTATCCTCAATCATCTCGCGCAACAGGCGTGCACGGTTTTCCAACGAGCCGCCATAAGCATCGCCACGGGTGTTGCTGCGGCCTGACAGGAACTGAAACGGCAGGTAATCGTGACCTGCATAGACATAGATAATATCAAACCCGGCCCGCTTCGCCCGCAAAGCCGCATCCCGCTGCCAGCCGCGGAACGCCTTGATGTCACTCGCATCCATCCCCCGCGCTGTGGTTGGCAGATGGAACATCGCGGGCTGAACATCTGGCGCAATCCCCGGCACCCGAGTCATCCGGTTCGAGGCATGCGCGCCGCCATGCCACAACTCAATCCCCGCCAGCGACCCATGCGCATGGATCGCCTCGGCGGTCAGCGCCAGCGCCGGAATGTCGCTGTCATCCCACAAAGTCAGAAAGCCGTGCGGGCTGTCGTCCGAACTCGGATGGATCGAGCAATACTCGGTGCAGACCACCCCCCAGCCGCCTTCCGCCTTGATCCCACGCAAAGCTGCTCCGGCTTGCGGGCGCTGCCAGCCTAAGCCCGTGGCATGGGGCGTTTGGTAAAATCGGTTCGGAGCAGTGACAGGCCCGATCTTCACAGGTTCAAACAAGATCGCGTGGTTAGGGTCCATCATCGCCTCAATGTTGAATGGTTGTATAGTATGAATGTATTTACATAGGCGTCAATGCCCTTAAATTTATGTTGCAAAATGCATTGATCTTATTATATGATCGTTCAACAAGAGGATAACATGCCGCAAATTCAAGCCGAGTTCCCGCATCAGGTTCAAACCATCGAAACCCTCTGGGTGCCGCTGCCGGATGGCACGCGACTGGCGGCAAAGCTGTGGCTACCCGAGACTGCGCTGACTGCGGCGGCTCCGGTTCCGGTCTTGCTGGAATACCTACCCTATCGGCTGCGCGACGGCACTCGTACCCGCGATCAGGGGCTGCATATGTATGTGGCAGGGCATGGTTATGCCTGCATCCGGCTGGATATTCGCGGCACTGGGGACTCCGAAGGCATCATCACTGGCGAGTACACCGAGCAGGAGCAGCTTGATGGCGTCGCCGCAATAGAGTGGCTTGCGCGTCAACCGTGGTGCGATGGTCAGGTGTCGATGATCGGAATTTCATGGGGCGGCTTCAACGGCTTGCAAATCGCCGCGCGCCAACCTCCGGCGCTGAAATCCATCATTACCGTGGGATCGACCGACGATCGCTATGCCACCGATATTCACTGGGTCGGCGGCTGTCTTTCCAAGGACAATTTCGACTGGTCCGCCACGATGTTCTCGGGCAACGACCTGCCACCTGATCCACAAGTGGTCGGTGAGGCATGGCGCGCGATGTGGATGGATCGTATCCACGCCAATGAACCTTGGATCATCGAATGGCTGCACCACCAGCGCCGCGATGCCTATTGGAAGCAGGGTTCGATCTGCGAGGACTTTTCCTCCATCACCATCCCGGTCTATGCCATCAGCGGCTGGGCCGACAATTACTCCGAAGCGGTGCCGCGCCTGCTGGCGAACCTGGCAGGCCCGCGCCTCGGTCTCATCGGCCCTTGGGCGCATTCCTATCCGCATGAAGTCACGGTTGAACCCGCTATCGGCTGGCTGCAAGAACTGGTGCGCTGGCTGGACCACTGGACCAAGGGCATCGACACCGGCATGATGGATCAGCCGATGTATCGCGTCTGGATGCAAGACTATGTGCCGCCGCAAACCTGCTATCATGAGCGTCCCGGTCGCTGGGTGGCCGAAGAGTCTTGGCCTTCTCCCCGCATCCAGCCGGAACGCCTAAGTCTCGGCGCAAATGGCGTTCTGGGCGGTTCTGGCACAGGCACCGCGCACATCTGTTCCCCGCTTTGGGTCGGCCTGACTGCGGGTGAGGTCGGTCGCTACGGCAATGACGCCGACTGGCCCACAGATCAGCGCGAAGATGATGGTGGCTCGCTGGTGTTCCTCACCACCCCCCTGACCGAGGCCAAAGAAATCCTTGGCGCGGCGCAGCTGCATCTGACCTTTTCCAGCGACAAACCCCAAGCCCTCGTCGCCGTCCGCTTGAACGATGTCGCCCCCGATGGCCATTCTACCCGCGTTGCCGTCGGCCTGCTAAACCTGACCCACCGCGACAGCCACGAACACGCCACCGCCCTTATTCCCGGCCAAACCTACACCGCCACCGTCGATCTGGATGATATCGCCCACGCCTTCCCCGCTGGCCATCGCATCGCGGTGTCAATCTCAACGACTTACTACCCGATCGCCTGGCCCTCGCCGGAACTCGCCACCCTCACCATCCATCTCGGCGAAAGCTGGCTGGAACTCCCCACCCGGCCAGAACGCGCCGAAGACGCCAACCTCGCCGCCTTCGGTCCCGCCATCATCGCGCCGCAAACCCCGCACACCTATCACCCGGTCGAAAACCCACCGCTGCGCCGCGTCACACGCGATCTGCTTTCGGGCAAAATGACCGTAGATTTCCCGCGCTGGACCTATTCCAAAACCATGCCGGACATTGGCCAAACCCAAACCGCCACCGGCATCATCAGCCATGAGATCACCGACGGCGATCCCTGCTCTGCCGTCACCCTGACCGACTACCGCGTCACCATGCAGTTCCCGCAAACCACCATCCACCACCACTCCACCGGCCGGATGTCATGCACCGCCACACATTTCCGGGTCGAAATGACGCTGGAAATCCATGAGGCCGACACCCTGATTTTCGAACGCACATGGGATGAGGAGATCGCGCGTGACATGGTGTAGCCGATGCTGACCTATGCCATCAAACGCGTCGCACTGGCCGTGCTGATCCTGTTTGTGGTCATGCTGGCGATGTATGGCATGGTTTTCCTTGTCCCCGGCGATCCCGCCAGCGTCGCCCTCGGCCCCCGCGCCACGCCTGCGCTGAAAGCCCTGCTGACCGAACGCATGGGCCTCGACCAACCCGTCGCCGTGCAGATCTGGCGCTTTTTCGCCAATGCAGCCCAAGGCGATCTTGGCATCGACGTGTGGTCAAAACGCCCCGTGCTGGATCAAATCCTTGAGGCCTTCCCGCAAACCCTGTTGCTCGGCACCGTTGCCCTAACTTGGGCGCTCACCCTCGGCATCACGCTCGGAGTACTCGCCGTGGTCTATCGCGGCACCATGATCGACCGCGCCCTTGGCCTTGTCTCGGTCAGCTTCATCTCGGTGCCGTCCTTCGTCGTCGCCATCTACCTGCTGCTGATCTTCGCGGTCTGGCTGCAATGGCTGCCCGCCATTGGCGCGGGCAAGGCAGGCGATATTCCGTCCCAAATCAAAGCCTTGATCCTACCCTCTCTCGCCGTTGGCATCGGTTGGGTCGGCTATCTCGCCCGGATGGTCCGCGCCTCGATGTTGGAGATCATGGCGGCCAACCACATCCGCACCGCCCGCGCCTTCGGCCTGCCCGAGCGCAAAGTCGTCACCCGCTACGCCCTGCGCCTTGCCATCGTCCCCACCATTTCGGTGATCGCCGTCGGCCTTGGCAGCATCTTATCCAGCGCGGTCTTTGTCGAAACCGTGTTCTCACGCCCTGGCATCGGCACGCTGATCACCGGGGCGGTGTTCAAACGCAATTACCCGGTGGTGATGGGCACGGTGCTGGTGACAACCGCCTTCTATCTGCTGGTGATCACCTGCGCCGACCTGCTGATTGCCAAACTAGACCCAAGGGTGCGTGATGCGTTGGCCCGTTAGCACCCGCGCGCTGCGCGCCCTGATCCGCGATCCGATGGGGCTGATGGGCCTGATGCTTGTCGCGCTGTTCATCACCATGGCAATCGCCGCCCCGATCCTCGCGCCCTACGATCCGCTCGCGCTGGATGTGCGCGCCAAGCTGCAGGCCCCCAGCCTTGCGCATTGGCTCGGCACCGATCAGTTGGGCCGCGATACCCTGTCGCGCATCATCTACGGTGCGCGCACCGCCCTGACCATCGCGCTGACCGCTATCGGTCTGGCGGGCAGCATCGGCATCCTCTTGGGCCTGATCGCGGGCTACGGCCCGCGCTGGCTCGACGCCGCGCTCGTCCTCATCTTCGACGCGCTCAATTCCCTGCCGATGATGATGTTCGCCCTTGCCATCATCACCGTGCTTGGCCCCGGCACCGGCACGCTGATCCTCGTCGTCGTTCTCGTCTCGATCCCCGGTTATGCGCGCCTGATCCGCGCCCAAACCCTGTCCCTGCGCAGCGCCGATTTCATCGTGGCCGAGCAAGCCATCGGTGCTGGCACCCCCCGCATCCTGCTGCACCACCTCTTGCCCAACGTCATCGGCCCGCTCTGCATCGTGCTGTCGATGGATATCCCGGTGGTGATCATGCTGGAGGCGGGCCTCAGCTACCTCAACCTCGGCGTGAAACCTCCAACCCCGTCCTGGGGCAACATCCTCTACGATGGCTACACCGCCATCCGCACCTCCAGCACCCTCGTGATCGCTGCGGGGGCGCCGCTTGTACTGGCCACCCTCGGCTTCACCTTCCTCGGTGAGGGCCTGCGCGACGCCCTAGACCCCCGCTTTGCCACCGCGAGGCCGCGATGACCGCGCCGCTGCTTGAAATTGATGCCCTTAGCATCGCCTACCATAGCGACCATGGCCGGATCTCGGCCCTGCGCGGGGCCAGCCTGATCGCCCGCGCCGGAGAAGTCATTGGCATCGTCGGCGAAAGCGGTTGTGGTAAGTCCACCTTGGCGGCATCGGTGATCAACCTGCTGCCGCAAGCCGCCGAAGTCACCAGCGGTGCGGTGCGCTACAAAGGCCAAGACATCCTGACCCTGCCGCCCGAGGCCCAGCGCGCCCTGCGCGGTCAAGACATCGCGATGATCTTCCAAGACCCTATGACCGCCTTCAACCCGGTGCTGACCATGGGCGCGCAACTGGTCGATTTTCAACACGCCGCGCAAATCTCCCGCGCCGAGAAACTGGCCCGCGCCCGCGCCCTGCTGGCCCGCGTCGGGATGCCCGACCCCGATCTGATCCTACGCCGCTATCCGCATCAGCTCTCGGGCGGGATGCGCCAACGCGTCGCCATCGCCGCCGCCCTGCTGATGAACCCGACGGTGCTTGTCGCCGATGAACCCACCACCGCGCTGGACGTGACGATGGAGGCGCAGATCATCCATCTCCTCCGCGACCTGCGCCGCGACTATCAGGGCGCGATCCTTGTAATCACCCACCATCTGGGAGTCGTCGCCGAACTCTGCGACCGGGTTTATGTGATGTA
>CAYLYV010000078.1:0-22138 GCA_964387655.1 uncultured Cypionkella sp.
ATCAGCACCTTTTCGATGATCTTGCCGGATTCAGACTTGGAGAAGCCGCGCTTCCGCAGAAAGTCGTCGCGGTCCTCATCGGTGCGCGCAACGATCTGCTGCCGCGCCGCCTTGATGCCGTTGACAAATCCCTGCGGCGAGGAGTTGGCAAACCGCGTCAGCGCCGGGGCCGCTTCCTGCGCAAAGCGCGAGGCTGCATATTTCGAATGACGGATGGTGATCTCCTGAAAATCCTCGACGCCCCAGAGGTTGCGGTTCTGGCAAACTGCCCGCAGGTAGAAGCTGGCCATGCCGAGGGTCTTGGCCCCCACCTCCGAATTCCAACAGTAGAAGCCCCGGAAGTAGAGATCAGGGGAGCCGTCTGGCAGCCGGCCCGCCTCGATCGGGTTGTGATCGTCGACCAGGAACAGGAAGACGTCGCGGTCGGATGCGTAGAGCGTGGTCGTATCGCGGCTGATTTCGACATCAGGGTTGTAGACCCCGGTCGACCAGTCGAGCACCCCAGGGATCTTCCAGCGCGTGTCACCCGTGCCATTGCCCGCAATTCGCTGCACCGCCTCGACCAGCTCATGGTCGTGGATGCGGCCGTAGTCGGGGCCGGTCACCGCGCGCAGCTCGGTGCGGCCATCTTCGGTCTCGAAAGTCTTCACCTGCTCGGCGCGATGGTTGGCCAGACCGTATTGCAGGTTGATCCCCGCCAGCGGCGCGGGCAGCTGCCGAAGGTAGGAGGCGGGTGCTCCGACGATGCTGGCAAGCTGGCCGAAGGCCCAATGTGTGGGCGCCACCGGTTCATGCGCTTTCGGCAGGACCAGGTGCAGCCGCTCGGCGCTATCGCGCGCGGCCTCCACACGAATATCGGCCGTCGCGACGACGCGGGACCGACTGCGCTCAGACCGGCCCTTTACTGAGGCCCAGAGATCATCAAGAGACAGATACCGCTCGTCGTCTGGCCGATTGAACCATTCGGACGACACCCGCGCGTTCCGCTCACCCCGGCTGACATCCACCTTCCAGCCACCAACTCGCACCGGATCCAGAACTTCCACAATGCCCATCAGCATCCCTCCGTGACAGGCGCCGGGAGCCACTCTCCCGAACCTAAACCCGTCACCGGAAAAACGGCCCCGCTCTGACTCTAAACGGTTTGGGCGGAGAGGCGTCTTACGGCATCGCAGCAGGGCAAACGCAGCATCTTGCAATAGCAGTCATTCGATCGAGGGCAACTGCGCGGACAAGCGCAACAAATATATGAGACAAAGGGAGATGTTACCTGCTTCGTATCGCCCAACTCCAGCGGAGTTGGGCCACGCGCCGGACATGTCTCAGACAGTCCCCCCTAGCGAGGATTCCAGCGTTGCGAGTTCCTGCCCACCCGCCATCAGATCCTGCAATGCCCCGGCATCAACCGCGCCTCGCTCTGCAGTGCCAAGGGTCTGGCCGCGGTTCAGCACGGTAAAGCGATCGCCAACTGCAAGCGCATGGCGAACGTTGTGGGTGATGAACACCACGCCGATGCCTTGCTTGCGGACGCGGTCAACTGTGGAAAGGACATTTGCGGTCTGGCGCACGCCAAGGGCCGAGGTCGGCTCATCCAGGATCAGAACCTTCGCGCCGAAATAGACCGCACGGGCGATGGCGACGGTTTGACGCTCGCCGCCTGAAAGCGTGCCAACAGCTTGGTCGGGTCCCCTCAAGTTGATGCCCATTTTGCGCATTTCGGCCACGGTGATGTCATCGGCGAATTTCGAGTTCATAGTACGGAATGGCCACACACCCTTTTCCGGCTCGCGGCCCATCCAGAAGTTGCGGCTGACGCTCATCAGCGGGATCATCGCAAGGTCTTGGTAAACCGTCGCAATCCCGGCTGCCATCGCATCACGCGGGCTGTCAAAGCTTACCAGCTTGCCATCGACCAACATTTCGCCCTTAGTTGGGCGATAGACGCCGGACATGGTCTTGATGAAGGTTGATTTCCCCGCTCCATTGTCGCCGAGCAGGCAATGACACTCGCCCGCGCGCACATCGAAGGACACGCCGTTCAATGCGATCACAGGGCCGAAATGCTTGGTGATGTTCTTCATTTCAACGATAGGAGCGGACATCAGCGTTCTCCGGTAATGATGCGGCGGATGTAGGTGTTCATGATCACGGCGATCAGCAGGATCATGCCAAGAAACACCCGGAAGAGAGAGCTTTCGGCATTGGCAAAAAACAACCCCTGCTGCACGACGCCGAAGATAATTGCGCCGAGGGCTGCCCCGATTACCGAGCCGTAGCCCCCCGTCAGCAATGCGCCGCCGATGACGACGCAGATGATCGCCTCGAACTCTTTCAGCAAGCCACGGTCGGCTGCGGCAGAGCCAAATTCCATCACCTGACAGCTTGCAAAGACACAGGCGCAAAAGGCTGAGAACATGAACATCAGGATTTTCACCCGGTTCACTGGCACGCCGACATAGCGCGCGGCTTGGGCGTCGCCGCCTGCGGCAAACACCCAGTTGCCGAATTTGGTGCGCGTGAGCAGCCAGTGGCCGAAAATCGCAAGGCCAATGGCCCAGACCACCAGCATCGGCACGCCGTCGATTACCGGCTGGCCTGCGCGGTTGCCCATGGTGAAGGTGGCGATCCAGCCCGCGTCGCCCATCCAAGTGAACAACCCGCCAAGGATCTTGCCGCCGAAGATTGCCGCCAGCCAATCGCCTTGGGCGCGTTCAGCAACGCCGCCGATGATGGTTTGGCGGGTGAAATAAACCGAGCCCCAGATGGTCAGCCCGCGCAGAATATAGAGGAACGCTAGGGTTACGATGAAAGATGGCAGCCCGGTGCGGATCACTAGCCAGCCGTTGATCGCGCCCAGCAGAATACAAAAGGCGAAGGTTGCAGTGATTGCGGCCCACATCGGCCAGCCCATCTGCACCGACAAAATCGCCATCATCACGCCCGCAAAGCCGATCATCGAGCCGACGGAAAGATCAAACTCGCCAGCGATCATCAACAGGCAAGCCCCAACCGCGATCACCATGAATTGCGCGGAAACCACGGTCCAGTTCAGCACACCTTCGGCGGCGAACATACCGCTGTCGCCTGCGATGGCACCGAACAGCATGAACACAAGGATCGTGCCGCAGATACCACCAAGCTCGGGGCGGATCAGCGCGCGCCGCCACGGGGCGACTTGTTTCATGCGCTCGTCCGGGCGCGGTGCGGTTGTGGTTTCGCTCATCAATTCTCTCCCCTTGGTGGCGATAGCGGGCAGCGATTGGCGATGCCAACCGCCACCCCTTTTTGGTGTCGGCTTAGCGGTATTCGCCCGCCAGTTTCTCAACCAGTTCGATATTGTCCTTGGTCACAAAGCCCGGCCCGGTGAGGATCGAGTTGGTCGGGGCGACGCCGTAGCGGACAAAGTTGGTCAGCACCTGCACCGGGATCGAGCCTTGCAGGAAGGGTTGTTGGTCGATCGCAAAACTGATCGTGCCGTCTTTGATCGCAGCCGAGATTTCGGCGGAAAGATCGAAAGTGCCGAAGTAGATCTGGCCATCAAGACCCATATCCTTGACCGCGCGGATCGAGGGTTCAGCCGAGTTCGGGCCAAGCGTCAGGATGCCATTGGTTTCGGGATTGGCGGTGAGGTAGGCTTTGACTTTGTTCTGAACTTCGGACGGGTCCATGCCGGAATCGATCATCTGGTTGCCCAGTTCCACGCCGATGCCGTCCGCATAGCCACGGCAGCGCTCGACCGATTGCGGGTTGGTGATGTAGTGGTTGACGCAGACGAACGAGGTGACGCCTGCCTCTTTCGCGCGCTTGCCAGCGCCCAAGCCTGCCTCATATTCCGGCTGGCCGACATGCATCATCGCACCCAGATTTTGGCTTTCTTCGATGGTGCCAGAGTTGACGGTGATCACCGGGATGCCCTTGGCGATGGCGTCTTTGATCGGACCTTCCAGCACGTTGTAATCGGCGATGGTGACGATGATGCCGTCCACGCCCGCAGCGGAAGCCTGCTGCACAAGGCGTGCCATATCGGCCAGATCACCTGTCGGCGGGTTGCGGTATTCGGTGGTCACACCCATTTGTTCAGAGGTGATTTTGATGGCGTTCTTGATGACGTTGAACCAGCTGTCGCTGTCTGGGCCATGGCTGATCCAGACGAACTGCTCGCCTTCGGCATGGGCGGCGCTGGTCATAGCGCCTGTCAGGGCCGAGGTGGCCAAAATGGCGCTGATGAGCGCGCGTTTCACGAAGTTCTTCATGTCTTTATTCCTCCCAGAATTGGCTTCCCGTTGCTCTCCCGCCCGAAGCCTTTGCGGTAACTGTCAGGCGCGGCGCTTGTTGGTCTGCGTCTCTAGCGCCGCGTCAAGCGTGGCCTGATCCCAACCTGCTTCGACCGCCCGCGCCACAAGGGCTTGCTGGGTTTCGGGCGCGAGGCCCCCCAGCGGTGGGTCGGTGTCAAGATTGGTCGGGAACGGGTAGCCATCCGCCGTCGCCGCAATCACTGCGGCGCGCTCGGCCGGTGTCAAAGCGGCAAGATGGGGGTAAACCGCGCGCACCATGGCTTTGCGGTCGATCTCCTCCATATGCCGCGCAAAGGCGCTGGCGGTCTGGATCAGGTTGACCATGCGCACCACGTCGGTGGTCTTATTCTCGCCACCCGCGTGGAACAGGGCGGGGCTGAAGAAGATCGCATCGCCCTTGGCGAGGGGCAGTTGGACGTGGTTTTCCTCAAAATAGGCGGCAAATTCGGGTTGGGTCGCGGCGATATAGCCGGGTTTGTAACGCTGCGAGTTTGGCAGCAGTTTGGTGGTGCCGCTTTCGGGCGACATATCGACATGGGCAACACCGCCTTGCAGGATCAAGGTCGGGCCGGTCAGGTGGATATGGTCGGGATATTCGGCCATCTGATCGGCGGACATGAAGCCCAAGTGGTAGTCGCGGTGCGGCGCTTGCGCCTTGCCGCCGGGGCGGACCTGGTTGACTTGGGTGGCAATCTGATAGCCCGGCCCAAGCCAGGCGCGGCAGGCCAGATCAATCACCGGGTTCGCCATGTAGCGCGCATAGACATCAGGGGCACGCAGGCACAGCTTTTGCAGACTGTTCCAGATCCGGTCATTCGCGCCCGCCTTGGCAAAGTGATCGCCCGCCGCCACTCCGGCAGCGCGTTCGTCGGCTATGATGGCGCGGAAAACCTCCGAAGCGGCGTCGATGGCGCTGGTATCTGCAAATGCGGCTTTCACCACAAAAACGCCGGGGCCTTCACCAATTATGCGCGCCCATTCGGGTGCTATCGCGGGGGTGACAGTGCGGGCATCATAGATCGGGATGCCCTTTTCGATTTTCATCGCACCGGGGTATTCTGAAAGCAGGGTTTCACGCTCTACTTCGGCGCGGAAGTCTTCAAGGCTTATGGTGTCGGCAAGGCGGGACATGCAGTTCTCTCCAGACTTGGGCGGTTGATTTCAAGGTGGGACCGAATTGACATCACGGCAGGCGTGCGGCGCTGGTCACATAGTCCAGACTTGCCCGCAGGCGTTCGGCAATTTTGGGGTCTTGTTGGACCTCAACGCTGAACGGTTCCATTGAGACAAAGCCCTGATAGCCTGCATCAACCATAGCGCGCAGGCGCGCGATGTTGCCGACGCGGTCGCCCAGAAACACAAAGCCACGGTCGGGCTCGGTGAGTTGCGGCGGCGCAAGATCGGGGCGGGCGATGCCGGAAATATGCACAAGGCCGATGTGTTGGGGGAAGAGCGTGTCGTCGCTGGCGCGGTAGTGCTGGAAGGTGTCATAGCACATCTGGAAATTGGCCCAGCCGTCGATGGCGTCCACCGCAGCCACAGCTTGCGCCTGACAGTTCATCGAGGAATGCCGCATCCCCAAGGGTTCCACATAGCCCGTGATTCCGGCATCGGCGAACATCGGTTGCAGGGCGCGCAGGCCCTCGCACAGCCGGGCGTGGGCATCGGGATATTGGTCATCGCCGGGCAGATGGGCGGGGCATAGAACCACGCCGGGCGCGCCCAAGGCGGCGGCATATTGGATCAGCGCCCGCGCCTCGTCCGCCCGCGCCGGGGTCCAATCATTGAAGCGTTGCAGCGCGTTGACCGAGGCAAGTTTCAAACCTGCATCGTCAAGGCGCGCCTTCAACGCGGCGACGGGCATGCCATTGGCAAATTCATGGCCTTCAATGTCGTTGCGGATTTCAACCGCATGAACGCCGACCGTTTGGGCCAGAGTGATGAAGTCCGCCAGTGGCAAATGCGGGGCGCAGGTGCGGTTCAGAGCGAAAGTGATGGGCATGGAATTTCGTACCTGCGTTACAGCAAAAGCCGGTGGGTGGTGATCGGGATCAGACGCGCCATATCGGGCGTTGGATGGCGGCGCCGGGGTGGCAGAGAGATCGGCTGCGGCTGCCCGGCTTTGGCGGCGGCCTCGATGGCCAGCAGGATGTGCATATCGGCGAGCCCCTCGGCACCATCGGCTTCGGGCGGCGTGCCTTGGGCGATGCAATCGGAAAAATACGTCAGTTGCGCGCCGAAATGGTCGATTTGGGGGAAGGCGATTTCTTCGGTCACACCACTACGGCGCAGCCGAATTTTCGTTGCCACTTCAAACTTGAAACCGGGGTCGAGCTCGAGATCGCCCTGCGATCCGACGACGCGGTAATTGTCCACCGCGGCGGCACCGAAGGAGCCTACGAACTGCGCAAGACCGCCTGAGGGGAAACGCAGGGTGGCGGCGATGGTGGATTCAACCTCGGCAAAGCGCGAGTCGTCTTTGGGTTGGGTCAGGGAGGCGCTGGCCTCAATGGGTTCTTCGCCAAAGATATGACGGGCAGCATTGATGCAGTAGACACCGACATCCTGAAGCGGGCCGCCCCAATGTGCCGCTGCAAGCCGGTGGTTGCCGGGGGCCATCTGAAAGCTGAAAATCGACTGAAAAATCAGCGGAATGCCGATGTCGCCTTTGGCGATATGGTCCAGCACCGCCAGAGTGCCGGGTTCATTGTGCAGACGGTAGGCGGTCATCAGGAACACGCCTGCGGCGTCGGCAGCGGCGATCATCGCCTCGGCTTCCGCTACCGAGATAGCCAGCGGTTTTTCCACCATGATGTGCTTGCCAGCCCGTGCGGCGCGGATGGCAAAGTCGGCGTGCATCGAGTTCGGCAGGGCGATGTAGACCGCGTCAATCGTATCCGAGGCCAAAAGAGCGTCGTAATCGGCATAGGCCACCACCTGCGGGATGCCATGAAACGCGGCCAGTTTGGCACCCTTTGCCAGATCACCCGTCACAAGAGCTGCGACGGTGGAATTGCCGCTTTGGCCTGCACCCGGCAAAAAGGCCTCTTGGCTGATCCAACCCGCGCCAACGACGGCATATCTGATCATTTTCTGCTCCATCTTCAGGCGTAAAGCGCAGGGCGCGCGGAAAATGTCAGATCTATCCGGTTGCCTGCCGCCATGCCCTCCACGATTTGTTCAGCAATAGAGGTGGTGACATAACCGTCCCAAGCGCTAGCCCCGACATGGGTTCCCAGCGCTACGGCATCGACCCAAGCCTGCATTTGCAAACGATAAGCGTCGGTAAAACGTGGCACCCAGTTTGGCGGGAAGCCAAAGCTCTGCGCAGCCGCAAGGTTGGTCAGTGTCCGGGTGGGGGCGGCCATTTCCACGCTCCCAAGACGCCCAACCAGCTGCGCATGAACGTGATAGCCATAGGTCGCGTTCATGAACACTTCGGTTGAGACGATCTCGCCCTTGTCAGTTTGCATCGTCACCAACATCGGATCGCCACCGGGGGCGGAGGTCAGCTGTGCGGTGATCATTTCGGACGCCAGCAGCCAGCGCGAGATGTCGATCTCATGCACCAGCGAATTGGTCACCGCCATCGCGCCGGTGAACCATGCGGGGGCTGCGGCATTGCGGTGGATGTTGTGCAGTAACACAGGCGTACCGATGTTGCCCGAAATCCGCGCGGCTTGCATCTCGGTGTAGGCCGGATCGAAGCGGCGCATGAAGCCGACCGTGACCAGACGCCGCCCCAGCGCCACTTCGGCCTGCACGATGGCGAGACCCTCGGCAGCGGTGGCGGCGATGGGCTTTTCGCACAAACAGGGCTTGCCTGCTGCCAGACAGGCCAGTGCGTATTGCGCATGCGTGGTGTCGGGCGAGGCGATAACCACCGCCTGCACCGTGTCGGATGCGATCAGCGCCATGCCATCGGTGAACACAGCACCACCTGCTGCGGCGGCTGCGGCGCGGGCCTCGTCGGCATCGCACACAGCGGCCAGATGCGCGCCGCTGGTGGCATCACGCAACAATCGCGCGTGTTCGGCACCCATGACGCCTGTGCCTATAACGCCGACGGCGAGGCTCACTTCACATCCATCCAAGCCTGAGATTTCGACGAGTGTTGAATGGTTTCCACCAGCGTCTGGATGCGTAGACCTGCTCGGAAGTTGAAGGGTTCGGGTGATTTACCTGCGATGGCGTTGATGTAGCCTGCGACTTCGATGGCTTTCAGGTCGTTAAAGCCGATCTGATGGCCTGCCGCGACGCAGAACAGGCCGTAGGGTGCGTGGTCTGGGCTGGCCTCGATGCGGCGGAAGCCTTGGCGGCCTTTGGCGTCAGAGGTGCTGAAGTAATTGAGAACGTTGAAATGTTCCTGACTGAACGCCAGCGCACCTTTGGTGCCGTAGATCTCAAAATCATGCTGCATCTTGCGGCCTGTGGCGATCCAGTTGCCTTCAATGCTGCCAGTGGCACCATTCTCAAACCGCAGAAATGCGCGGCCTACGTCGTCGACCGTGACGGCCTTGCGGCCACCGCGCCCATCAGGACGCTCGGCAATCATGGTCACACAGTCGCCCATCACACGGGTGATCGGGCCACACAGGAACTCGGCAGTGGCCAGCGCATGGCTGCCAATGTCAGCCAAAGCGCCGCCGCCTGCGGGGTCGTGACGGAAGGTGTAGTTGCCCGCCGGATCGGCCATGTAATCTTCGCAATGGATGCCGCGATAGCCACGAATCTCGCCCAACTCACCCGCCGCGATCATGTCGCGGGCAAGCGCCAACATCGGGTTGCAGAGGTAGTTGAAACCGACTTGGGTTTTCACTCCGGCCGCCTCGGCCGCCAGCGTCATTTCCAATGCATCGGCGGCCATCGGAGCGAGGGGTTTTTCGCAATAGACATGCTTTCCGGCAGCAATTGCCGCCAGCGACATTTCCTTGTGCAGCGCATTTGGGGCGGTGATCGAGACAAGGTCGATCTCGGGGTTCGCCATGATCGTGCGCCAATCAGTGGTCGCATGGGCAAAGCCCAAAGTCTGGCGGGCGCGTTCGGCAGATTCCGGCGTGATGTCGGCGACGGTGTGCAGTTCCAGATCAAACGGCAACTCGAACACGCGCGGGGCCGAGGTGAAGCCGAACACATGCGCCTTGCCCATAAAGCCGGTGCCAATCAGGCCAATGCGGAGTTTTGGTTTGGTCATAGCAAGGCGTCCTTATTGACGATCAGAGCGGGGTCGAGCGACCCCATGAAATGGTCCAACACGTTCTGCACCGAGGCTATCGCCATTCGCTCGGCGGCTTCACGCGTTAGGCCAGCGGTGTGCGGGGTCAGAATAACCTGGTCAAAAGTGAGTAGAGGATGGTCGGAGGGCGGCGGCTCGGTCTCGAACACGTCCAGACCCGCCGCCGCAATTTGGCCAGAGCGCAGGGCGCTGGCGAGCGCCGCCTCATCGACGATGCCACCGCGCGCGGTGTTGATGATGATCGCGCCGCGCTTCATTACCGCAATCTCGGCGGGACCAAGGATCGGGCCATCGGCTTTCGGGATATGTACCGAGACGAAATCGGCCTGCGCCAGACCTGCAGCCAGATCGGCCACAGAGGTCACATTGCCCGCAGGCCAGCCGTTCTTGGCAAGATAGGGATCATAGGCGGCAACCTGCATGCCAAAGCCAGCCGCCATTTCCGCCAGATGCCGCCCGATCCGCCCATAGCCGATGATCAGCAGGCGTTTACCCGAGACCTCGCCTTGCTCCAGCTTGTTGCGCCAGCCCCAAGGGCCCGTGCGCACAGCGGCATCAGAACGGACAACTTGTTTGGCGCAGGCCAAAATCATCATCATTGAATGCTCAGCCACTGAGACCGAGTTCACGTCGCCGACGATGCAGAGCGGGATTTTGCGGGCGTTCAGCGCCGCCAGGTCCACCGCATCATAGCCCACGCCATGACGCGAGACGATTTGCAGCTTGGACGCCTTGGCGACAGAAGCCGCCCCCATCGGCTGGGTGCGAATGACCAAAGCATCGGCTTGCGCCAGATGGGGCTGATACGAGGCTTCGGAAATCTCCTCGACATGGGTGAAGCTGACGCTTTGGGCCGCCTCAAGCAGGGCAAGGCCAGCCGGGTGAAGTTTGCCCGCAATCAGGATGTGTGGCATCAATAGGCCCCCTTTTCGCCCTTGGCCCCTGCCGTTTCGGTCAGCTTGCGAAAGCCTGCGACAGCAGCGCCAGCGGCGGCGGCCAGAAAACGGCTGTCACCGCCGACCGTGGTCATGTTGAAGCCCCAACCAATCGCACGCGCGGCATATTCGGGCGTGCCGCAATGAAGGGCGGCACGGATGTTGTTCTTTTTACAGGCGGCAAGGATCGTTTGCAGCGCTTCGATCATCTCGGGTTCTTCGCGGTCAAAACCGGGGGCAAGGCGGCCCTGGGTCAGGCTGAGTGTCAGATCGGCGGGGCCGACGTAGATGCCGTCAAGGCCGGGGGTGGCGGCAATAGCGTCAAGGTTCGCCATGCCTTCAGCGGTTTCAATCATCGCGAAGGCCAGCATGTTGTCATTGGCTTCGCCTGCATAATTCGCGCCTGCCGCAAAAGACACGCGGGTCGGGCCAAAGCTGCGCTGACCCAAGGGCGGATAGCGCAGGTAGCTGACAAAGCGCGCGGCTTCCTCGGCGGAATTCACCATTGGGCAAATGATGCCGTAAGCGCCCGCGTCCAGCGCCTTCATGATGATGCCGGGTTCATTCCACGGCACGCGGGCCATCAGAACCGCGCCGCTCGCGCGCATCGCCTGAAACATCGGCAGCAGGTTGGAGTAATCCAACGCGCCGTGCTGCATGTCGATGGTCACAGAATCAAAGGCCTGTGCGGCCATGATTTCGGCGGTGAACGGGTTGCCGATGGAACACCAGCCGTTGATCGTCGGCTTGCCTGCGGCCCAGAGGGCCTTGAGTTTGTTCGCAATCATGCCCACACCATTTGGCTGGATTTAATGTCCAAGTAATCACGGATCGCCTCAACCCCGCCTTCGCGGCCCATGCCGGAATGGTTGGTGCCACCAAAGGGAGCTTCCGATGCTGCCATGGCGAATGAGTTAATGCCGACCATGCCTGCCTTCAGTGCCGATACCGTGCGGCGCGCGCGGGCGGGGTTTTGGGTGAACGCATAGGCGGAAAGCCCCATATCTGAGGCATTGGCACGGGCCAGAACTTCGTCTTCGCTGGCAAAGCGGGTGATGGCGGCAATGGGTCCGAAGTTTTCCTCGGCCATCACGGCCATCTCATCGCTGCAATCGGTGATCACGGTAGGCTCAAAGAAGTGCCCAGCGTTGAAGCCAGCAGCCCGCGTGCCGCCAAGCGCCAAGGTGGCACCGTCTTTCACCGCACCTGAAACAATTTTCTCCATTTCCGCCAGACGGCTCGCACTGATCAGCGGCCCCATGGTAACGGAGGGGTCCATGCCATCGCCAAGCTTGATCGCGCGGGTGCGTTCGACAAAGCCGGTAACAAACGCGTCGTGCAGGCTTTCGTGGATGTAGAAGCGATCCGCAGTCACGCAAACCTGACCCGCGTTGGCGAACTTGGTTGGCACGGCTACGTTCAGCGCCGACTCAAGATCGGCGTCTTCATAGATGATCAAGGGGGCGTTGCCGCCCAACTCCATCGACACTTTCTTCAACGTGGCAGCGGCATCGCGGATCATCTGCTGACCCACGCGGGTCGATCCGGTCAGGCTGACCTTGCGCACCGCATTCGAGGCCATGATCGGCGCATAGGTTGCGTCGGTTGGCCCAATTACCAGGTTGACTGCGCCAGCCGGTAGGGTTCCGGCACGGCAGCAGTCAACCATCACCATCGCCACGCCCGGTGTCTGAGACGAGGGGCGGACGATCGTGGAACAGCCCGCTGCAAGGGCGGGAGCGACCTTGCGTGCGATCAGGGCTGCGGGAAAATTCCAGGCGGTAAAGGCGGCAGCGATGCCGACAGGTTCATGGTGAACTTCAAACCGACCACCCGGCACACGGGACTCGACGATACGGCCATAGATGCGGCGGGCCTCTTCGGCGAACCAGCGAAACTGATCAATCGACAGCGCCCATTCACGGCCCGCTTGGGCAATGGGTTTGCCGGTTTCCATGCTGATCATGGTCGCGGCCTCATCCGTGCGGCGCTTCATCTCATCCGCAATCGCGTGCAATGCATCGGCGCGCTCAAAGGCGGATTTTGCTTTCCACGCCAAAAAGCCAGCAGAGGCCGAGGCAATCGCGGATTCAGTATCGGCGACACCGGCCACCGGAACTTGCCCCAAAGCGCGCTCTGATACCGGGCTGAACACTGGGGCGGTTTTGCCATCTAGGGCAGATGTCCAGCGCCCGTCGATGAAAAGGCCAAATTTATCATACATATCAAGCAACCTCGCTGGTGCGGATAACCCGGCCTTCGGCCACCGATTTCATCGCGGCTTCGGCCAGAACCAAGGCAAGGCGGCCGTCCTCGAACCCGACTTCCGGGGCGATGCCTTGTTCAATCGCATCGACAAAGGCGTTGATTTCGGCGTCAAACGCCTCGCGATAGCGTTCGATGAAGAAGTTCAGCAAGGGTTCGGCGCGGTCAGTGAAATCAAGCGTATGCAGGGTCATGCCATGCGGACGGCGGTTTTCCGAAATCGCCATGCCTTTGCTGCCCAAAGCCTCGACCCGCTGGTCATAGCCATAGGTGGCGCGGCGCGAGTTGGTTATGATCGCCTGCTTACCGCTGGCGGTTTTCATCGTGACGACCAAAGTGTCATAATCACCCAGACGTTCCATCAACGCGGGATCGACAAGGCGCGAGGCGGTGGCGGAAACCTCGACCGGCTCTTCGCCAAGGATAATGCGGGCCATGTCGAAATCATGGATCGTCATGTCGCGGAAAATCCCGCCCGAGACTTGCAGATAGCCTTCCGGCGCAAGGCCCGGATCGCGCGAGGTGATGGTGACCTGATGCACTTCGCCCAGATCGCCGGCCTCAATGGCACGGCGCACGGCGCGGTGGCCGGGATCAAAGCGACGGACAAAACCAAGCTGGATCGGCACTGAGCTGCCCGCGATTTTTGCGGCGCAGGCGTTGACGCGCGCAAGGCTCAGGTCAATCGGCTTTTCGCAGAGCACGGGTTTTCCGGCGGCAACGCAGGCTTCCAGAATATCGGCATGGGTATCGGTGGCGGTGGCGATCAGCACGGCGTCCACGGACGGATCGGCCAGAACAGCGGCCACCGAGCCCAACACTTTGGCGCCGGTCTTGGCTGCAACGTCGGTTGCTGCCACCGCGTTGATGTCAAAGACGGCCGCCAACGTTGCACGTGGATGCGCGGCAATATTGTAGGCGTGCATAGCGCCAATGCGCCCGCAACCGAGCACAGCAATCCGTATCATCCAGAATCCTCCCGAAACCGTCGTCTGCAAAGTATGTGACAACTATCATTGCAGAAGAATACTATTGTCAATAAGCAATGTTATCGTTTATTGTTGATCAGAGTTTTAGGGAGGAGATCACATGGGCCATGCTCATACAGGCCAATCCACGATCCGGCTGACAATGGCGCAGGCATTGGTGCGCTATCTGTGCAGCCAATTCACTGAAATCGACGGGGTGCGCGTGCCGTTGTTTGCCGGTGTGTTTGGCATCTTTGGCCATGGCAACGTGACCTGCCTGTCCGAAGCTTTGGAGGCCGTGCAGGACCGCCTGCCAACATGGCGCGGCCAGAATGAGCAGTCCATGGCACTGGCGGCGATTGCCTTTGCCAAGGCGAAACGCCGTCGTCAGATCATGATTGCCACCTCGTCCATCGGGCCGGGAGCATTGAACATGGTGACGGCGGCGGGCACCGCCCATGCCAACCGCCTGCCGGTGCTGCTGATCGCGGGCGATACCTTCAACAATCGCCTGCCCGATCCAGTGCTGCAACAGGTTGAACACTTCAACAACCCGACCACGACCGTGAACGATGCGTTCAAATCGGTGACGCGCTATTGGGATCGCATCACCCATCCGGCGCAGATCATCCAGTCCCTGCCGCAAGCGATTGCCGCCATGCTCGACCCCGCCGATTGCGGCCCGGCCTTCATCGGCTTGCCGCAAGACACCCAGGAACTGGCCTTCGATTACCCCGAAGTGTTCTTTGAAGAACGCGTCTGGGCGATCCCACGGCCCCGCGCAGACCGTGACGCTTTGGCGAGGGCGATTGCGACGCTGAAGAAGGCAAAGAAACCGCTGATCATCGCAGGCGGCGGCGTGCGCTATTCTGGCGCGGAAAATGTTGTTGCTGATTTTGCAGCCTCGCGTGGGATTCCGGTGGTGGAAACCATCGCGGGCAAGGGCGGTTTGACGCATTTCCATCCGGTGCATTGCGGCCCGATTGGCATTGTGGGGTCAACCAGCGCCAACGCTTTGGCCGCCGAGGCCGACGTGATTTTGGCCATCGGCACGCGGTTGCAGGATTTCACCACCGGATCATGGACCGCCTTCTCGCAGGACGCGCAGTTCATCTCGATCAACGCGGCGCGGTTTGATGCCATCAAGCATCGCGCGATTGCCGTGGTGGGGGACGCCTTGGAAACCGTGACCGAACTGGATGCAGGCCTTACCGACTGGCGCGCACCTGCCGCCCATTTGCCCCACGCCAAGGCGCTGTTTGCCGAATGGAATGCGCTGCTCGACAGCCATCAGGCGGTGACGAATGCGCCGATCCCGTCCTATGCCCAAGTCATCGGCATCATGAACAAAACTGCACAGCCTAATGACACGTTGATTGGTGCGGCTGGCGGCACTCCGGGAGAAATCACCAAGGGCTGGCGCGTCAAAGACCCCAACACTTTCGATTGCGAGTTCGGCTTTTCCTGCATGGGGTATGAAATCGCTGCAGGTTGGGGCCACGCAATGGCCAAAAACAGGGAAGGCACCCCCATCGTTATGCTGGGCGACGGCACCTATATGATGATGAACTCAGACATATATTCGACGGTGCTGACCGGGCATAAGATGATCGTCGTGGTTTGCGACAACGGCGGTTATGCGGTGATTTCGCGCCTTCAGCAGTTCAAAGGTGTTCCGGGTTTCAACAACTTGCTGAAAGACTGCCGTATTCAGAACGCCCACAACCCGTTGCACGTCGATTTCGTCAAACACGCCGAGTCGATGGGCGCATTGGCCCGCCATTGCGAAAGCCTTGCCGATCTGGAAGATGCGATGATCTGGGCGCAAGGCACCGACCGCACGACGGTGATCAGTATCACCTCGGATGCCTATGCTTGGGTGCCGGGCGATGCCGATTGGGATGTCGGCGTGCCCGAAGTATCCACCCGCGACAGCGTCAATGCTGCACGGGAAAGCCAAATTGCAATTCGCGCCAAGCAGCGTGTAGGAGTCTGATATGAAAGCGAAATTGGGCATTGCGCCGATTGCTTGGTGGAATGATGATCTGGCAGAATTGTCCGATGATGTGAGCCTAGAGGAATGTCTGCGCCAGGCCTCTGTGGCGGGATTCACCGGTATGGAAACCGGCCGCCGCTTTCCGATGGACATGGCCGAACTTGGCCCGATCCTGAAGAAATACGGCATTTCGGTCTGTGGCGGCTGGTTCTCGGGCCTGCTGCTGGACGGTGATCTTGAGGTCGAAAAGGACCGCGTTGCCGCCCAGCACGCCTTCTTCAAGGCGGCAGGCGCGCCTTGCATTGTGTATGGCGAAACCGCGCGCTCGGTGCAGGGGATCAAATCCGCGCCGCTGGCGACCAAGCCGAAACTGACCGAGGCTGAAATGGCCATCTATGGCCGCAAGGTCAGCGATTTCGCCGATTGGTGCGCGTCGAATGGCATGCCTATCAGCTATCACCATCACATGGCGGCGGCGGTGGAAACCGAGGCCGAGCTTGACCTGTTCATGAAACATTCCACCGTGCCGTTGCTGTTTGACGCGGGCCACATGGCGTTTGCGGGCGGCGATGTGCTGCGGGTGCTGGACAACCACCACAAGCGCATCACCCATGTGCACACCAAAGACATCCGCCGCGCCGTGGTCGATGCGCTGGATCGCACGAAGGAAAGCTTCCTTGATGCGGTAGTCAAAGGCGCTTTCACCGTTCCCGGCGATGGCAGCCTAGACTTTGAAGCCATCGTTAAAGCCTGCGCCAATTACGGTTATGAAGGCTGGTTCGTGGTTGAAGCCGAGCAAGACCCCAAGGCAAACCCACCGCTTCTCATGGCCCAGAAAGGCCACAAAGAACTGCTGCGCGTCATGGCGGCGGCAGGGTATGAGGTGCAAGCATGAACCGCATGGACGGCAAAATCTGTGTCGTCACTGGGGCCACCCAAGGTCTGGGGGCGGCCATCGCCCGCAGGCTGGCGGCGGCCGGGGCTGCGGGCATTGTCATCATGGGGCGAAATGCAGCCAAGGGGCAGGCGGTGGCGGGCAGCTTGCCTTGCCCGGCGCTGTTCGTGCAGGCCGATTTTGGCAATGTGGACGACTGCCAGCGCGTAATTGCCGAAACGGACGCCCGCTTTGGCCGCGTCGATGTGCTGGTCAACGCAGGCGCGTCCACTGCACGCGGCACCATCATTGACACAACGCCCGAAACCTTCGATGCGTTGTTTTCGACCAATGTGCGCGGGCCGTATTTCCTGATGCAAGCCGCGATCAAGCTGATGATAGCCAAGGATATTCAGGGCGCGATCTGCAATATCGGTTCGATCTCGGCACTGGCTGGGCAGCCCTTTATCAACGCCTATTGCGCCAGTAAGGGGGCGCTGACGACGCTGACCGCCAACACTGCATTTTCGGTGATGGCCAACCGCATCCGCATCAACCAGTTAAACGTCGGTTGGATGGCGTCCGACAACGAACGTGCGCTGCAAGAGGCGGAGGGCGGGGTCGATTGGGAGGCAAAGGCTACCGCGAACCTGCCCTTTGGACGGCTGGTTGAACCGGATGAGGCGGCCCGCGCAGTGAACTTTCTGGTGTCTGACGATGCGGGCTTGATGACGGGCGCAATCGTGAACTTTGACCAGTCGGTCTGGGGCGCGGTTGCGGGCGGCATGCCGGTGCCGGATGGCCCTTTGCGACTGAGCTAGTTGCGATTGGGCTAAAGGCTGGTCACAACCGGTATCCGGGGGCTTTCCCGGTCTTTCTGCAGGCGCGCGGCCAGGGCCACGGTCAGCGCCTGCGCCAGACACATCGGTGCCGCAAGGCTGCGTGAGAAGGTGTATTCATGCTCGGGGATGGCAAACAAAACCTGTGCTGATTTGGCCAAGGGAGAAAGCGTGCTGTCGGAAATCGCCACCACCGGAATTCCACGCCCGGCCACATCTTCAACAATATTCACCACCTCAGTCGCATAGAAGCGAAACGAGATCGCCAACAGCATGTCGCGCGGCTGGATCACTTTGGCCATATGGGTCGCCAAGCCGCCACTGGCATCCAGTAAAACCGTCCGCTTGCCCAGCATCGTCAACATATAGCGCAACAGCTCTGCCACCGGGGCCGAGCGCAACTGGCCCAACAGGTAGATCGTATCTGCCGCCTCCATCACATCAGCCGCGGCAGAAATTTGCTCCGCAGAGATATTGGCCAGCAGATCCTGCAAGGAACTGAGATCCCGCACTACCAGATTGCGCAGAAACCCCAGATCGCTGCGATCCTCTTTGGCCCCCAGTTCATCCTCCAGCGCCTTGATCCGCGCATCAAACCCCGGTGCCGCCGTGGTCAACCGCCGCTGAAACACCGCCTGCAGTTCCTTGAACCCACGAAAGCCCAAGGACTGCGCATACCGTACGTAGCTAGAGGCATGAATCCCGGTCTTCTCGCCAATCGCGTTCACCGACATCACCGCCACATCATTCGGATTCTGCGTCAGATAAACTGCGATCCTTTGATACGTCTTACTCATCTGATCATAGCGATCATGGATCACCCGGATCAGATCTTCATAGCTTCGTGGAGGAAAGGCGTCGGGCATTTTCAGTTCCGTATGGTGGTTTTGCAAACCTAGATGCTACCGCCCTTAAGCCGCAATCGCAATCATTGCTGCGGTCACAAAAAAATCGCACGGAATGATGACATATTCCCGCAATGAATCGTTGACAATAAGCGTTGCAAGAATGAATGTATTGCAATGGCAAACAGCCAGACGGTCCGAGAAGGCCGGATAATCCGTGGGAGGATAATGAATGAACAAGTCACTTTTGCTGGCCAGCACAATTCTGGCCTGCGCAACCTCTATGGCGCAAGCCGCCGATATGAAGGTCTGCGTTAGCTGGTCGAACTTCCGTGAGGAACGCTGGAAGACCGATGAGGCCGCGATCAAGGGCGCTTTGGATGCAGCCGGTGCCACCTATCTTTCGGCGGATGCGCAGACATCGGCCACCAAACAGCTTGCAGACATTGAAGGTCTGATTACCCAAGGATGCAACGCGCTGATCATTCTGGCGCAAGACTCCGCCTCCATCGGCCCGGCTTTGGACGCCGCTGCGGATGCTGGCGTGCCGGTGGTTGGCTACGACCGTATGATCGACGACCCACGTGCGTTCTACCTGACCTTTGACAACGTCGAAGTGGGTCGCATGCAGGCCCGCGCCGTGTTGGAAGCGATGCCCAAGGGTCGTTATGTCATGATCAAAGGCTCGCCAGTTGATCCGAACGCGGATTTCCTGCGCGGCGGCCAGCAAGAAGTATTGCAGGCAGCGATTGATGCAGGCGATGTCACTATTGTGGCCGAAGCCTACACGGAAGACTGGCAGCCCGCCAATGCGCAGAAGAACATGGAGCAAATCCTTACCGAAGCCGACAACGGCGTTGATGCGGTTGTGGCGTCGAATGACGGCACGGCTGGCGGCGTCGTGGCGGCACTTGCGGCGCAAGGCATGTCGGGCATTCCGGTGTCGGGCCAGGATGGCGACATGGCCGCGCTGAACCGCGTGGCTTTGGGCACCCAGACCGTTTCAGTGTGGAAAGACAGCCGCGCGCTCGGCAAAGCTGCGGGTGAAATCGCGGTGGCCTTGGCTGGCGGCACTGCGATGAAGGACGTCCCCGGTGCGGCGACGTTCAAATCGCCGGGTGGCAAAGAGCTTACCTCGATCCTGCTGAAGCCGCAGCCCATCACCAAAGACAACCTTAATCTGGTGCTGGATGCAGGTTGGATCACCAAAGACCTGCTCTGCCAGGGTGGCCCCGCTGTTGAGGTCTGCAAGTAACGCAGCCTGATCAGTGACCGGATGCCCCGGAGCCTAACGCCGGGGCATCTGCATATCCATGGGAGGACGAAAGATGAGTGACGCAGGCCCTGTAAGCCAAACCGCACCGCCGCGCCGCGGCTTGGCCGATACGCTTGAACTCGACAAACGCCTGTTCGGCATGATCTTGGCTTTTGCCGTGCTCTGCGTGGTGTTTCAGGTTATGACGGACGGCAAGTTCTTGTCCGCGCGCAATATTTTCAACATCTCGGTGCAAACCGTATCGGTCGGCATCATGGCCACCGGCATGGTGTTCGTTATCGTGGCGCGCCACATTGACCTTTCGGTAGGGTCGCTGCTGGCGATCTGCTCGGCATTGATGGCGCAAAGCCAGATCGAATGGCTGCCGCAAATCTTTGGTCTGGGCAATCCGATCAACCTGTTCGCTACCATCGCCTTTGGCCTGACTGTGGGTGCAATGATTGGCGCAGTCACCGGCTGGCTGGTCGGCTATCAGAATATTCCGTCGTTCATCGTCACCTTGGGCGGTTTGCTGATCTGGCGCAATCTGGCTTGGTATACCACCAATGGCCAATCTGTGGCGCTGACCGATCCGAATATCCTGATGTTTGGCGGCACCGAGGGCGTGCTTTACCCCACCGCTAGCTGGATTTTGGGCGGCATCGGCGCGCTTCTGGCAATTTTCGGTGTCTTGGCTTCACGTCGGAGCAAACAGCGGCATGGCTTCATCGTCAAACCAGTTTGGGCGGAAGTCACCCTGATTGGCATGATCGTCGGTCTGATCTTGGGCTTCGTGGCGATCTTGAATGCGTATCCCATCCCCGATGCCAAGTTGAAACGCATCTATGAAGCCAAAGGCCTGACCGTTCCCGACGGCTTCGTTCAATACCACGGCCTGCCAATTTCGGTGCTGATCCTGATTTTGGTCGTCGTTGCCATGACGACAATCGGCCGCAAAACCCGCTTTGGCCGCTATATCTACGCCATCGGCGGCAACCCGGATGCCGCGGAACTGTCGGGCATCAACACCCGCTGGATGACGGTGAAAATCTTTGCGCTGTTGGGCTTCCTTTGCGGTCTGGCCGCGCTTGTGGCGCAAGCCCGCCTGCAAAGCCACGGCAATGACATCGGCACGTTGGACGAGTTGAAAGTGATCGCAGCGACTGTCATCGGCGGCACAGCGCTTGCAGGGGGAATAGGCACGATCTACGGCGCGATCCTTGGGGCTTTGATCATGCAATCTTTGCAATCGGGCATGGCGATGATCGGGGTAGATACGCCTTTTCAAAATATCGTGGTCGGTGGCGTGCTGATCATCGCGGTCTGGATCGACATTATTTACCGCAAGCGGACCGGAGCTTTGAAATGAACCAGATCAACCGAACCCCGCTTTGCGAGATGCGCGACATCTCGATTTCGTTCGGCGGCATCAAGGCCGTCGATCATGTGACCATTGATCTCCATCCGGGCGAAGTCGTGGGTCTTCTGGGCCATAATGGTGCCGGAAAATCTACCCTGATCAAATGCTTGTCGGGGGCTTATCAGGCCGATCATGGCGATATCTACATCAACGGTGAAAAGGCCAGCATCTCTAACACCCGCGACGCCCGCGCGCTGAATATCGAGACGATCTACCAAACGCTTGCCTTGGCAGACAACCTCGATGCGGCTTCGAACCTGTTCTTGGGCCGCGAGTTGGTGACGCCCCTTGGCTTTGTCGATGACAGCAAGATGGAGTCTGAGACCCGCCGCATCATGGCCCGCCTGAACCCGAATTTTCGCAAGTTCAATGTGCCAGTGTCGGCCCTGTCCGGGGGGCAACGTCAGTCGGTCGCCATCGCGCGCGCGGTGTATTTCAATGCCAAGATCCTGATCATGGACGAACCCACCGCAGCCCTTGGCCCGCATGAAACTCAGATGGTGGCCGAACTTATTCAGGAATTGAAAGCGCAAGGTCTGGGGATATTCCTGATCGAGCATGATATCCATAACGTGATGAAACTGTGCGACCGCGCCGTCGTGATGAAAAACGGACACAGGGTCGGCACGGTGAATATCGCAGACGTTACTGACGATGACATTCTGGGCATGATCATCATGGGCAAAAAACCCGCCAGCGCAGTTTAACTCGCAAGGATGGCTGAATATCTGTAAGGGGGCGAGTGCAAATCGGCCCCTTTTTACCGGATCGCTCCACCGGCCCCGGTGGAATGTGCACAGCTAGGACCCGTTTGAGATCGAGACAATCACGCTTTCTGCAAAGCTATTCGAACGGTAGCATTCGAAGAATGCCTCCTCCCAGCAAGATGCATCAACGACCGTCAGGTATGGGCCGATCATGTCGAAAACCCGTGGTCGACCCAAAGGGCGGGAAGTTGACCCAAGTTTGGGCTGCGTCATGCGCGCAGACCGCCCGAATTGCCGCCATTCGCCGGACCTCGGAAAGACTTTCCTACCCGATCGTCAGTGGGCGACGGGCGGCGGTTTTCTAAGCGGGACACAAACGTGCAGAAACTAGCCAAACTTTGCCTGAGGGTTCTGACCGACGCAGTTTTTGGTGGCGGGTTGCACTACATGTCCGTCGTCGAATGATTTGGAACAGCCTCGCTGATTTTGGAGCGGAAGGCTGG
>CAYLYV010000079.1:0-21978 GCA_964387655.1 uncultured Cypionkella sp.
CGCGCCCGCGCGTCATTTTAGGCGTATGACCAACCTGCGCCCGAAATTCTGGGAAACCGTTCCCCTGTCGAAAATGACCACCCCGGAATGGGAGGCCTTGTGCGACGGCTGCGGCAAAGGCTGCCTGAACAAGATCGAATATGAAGACACCGGCGAGGTCGAATACAGCCGCGTCGCCTGCCGTTTGCTGGATAATGAAACCTGCCGTTGCAGCAACTATGCCCGCAGGTTTGAGTTTGTGCCGGAATGTATACGCCTCAACCCGAAGACCTTGAAAAAGATCAGCTATTGGCTGCCCGCCACCTGCGCCTACAAGCTGTTGCAGCAGGGCAAACCTTTGCCGGATTGGCACCCTTTGGTCACCGGCGACCCCGAGTCCACCCATAGCTCTGGCCAGTCGATGCGGGGTCAGACCGTCTCGGAAGTCACGGTCGATGAAGACGATTGGGACGATTATATCATTCAGGAAAATCTCTGATGTATTTCACCTCTGACAATGCCTCGGGTGCGCATCCCGAGATTCTGGCAGCGCTGACCCGCGCCAATGATGGCTTTGCCCGCAGCTATGGTGCCGATGCGATCATGGACCGCGTGACGGCGCAGGTGCGCGAGGTGTTCCAGCACCCCGAGGCCGCCGTTTACCTTGTGGCCACCGGAACCGTCGCCAATGCGCTGTCCTTGGCGATCTACAGCAAGCCGTGGTCGGCGGTGTTTGCCCATACCGACGCCCATATCGCCACCGATGAATGTGGCGCGCCCGAGTTTTACACCGATGGGGCGAAGCTGATCGGCGTACCCGGCGATCATGGCAAGATGACGCCCAATAGCCTTGCGCAAACCATTGGCCGGATTGGCGAAGTCGGCGTGCATGGCGTGCAGCGCGGTATGGTCTCGATCACCAATGTCACCGAAGCGGGCACGGTCTATACGCCTGCTGAGGTTGCCGCGTTGACGGCGGTGGCCAAGCAATGGGATCTGCCCTGCCATCTGGATGGCGCGCGGTTTGCCAATTCTTTGGTGGCGACGGGGGCCAGCGCTGCGGAAATGACATGGCAGGCGGGCATTGATGTGGTCTCGTTCGGCGGCACCAAAAACGGCTGCCTCGGGGTTGAGGCGGTGGTGATGTTCGACCCCGAAAAGGCGTGGGAGTTTGAGCTGCGCCGCAAACGGGCCGGGCATCTGGTCTCAAAACACCGCTACCTGTCGGCGCAGTTCGAGGCTTATCTCACGGGTGACCTCTGGCTGCACCTAGCGACCCATGCCAATGCGATGGGCGCTCGGTTGGCGGCTGGCGTGGCGGCGGCGGGTGCTATGCACCAGCATCCGGCAGAGGCCAATATGATGTTCCCGGAATGGGCGATGGGCAAACATGCGCGGCTGGAAGCGGCAGGGGCGCTTTATTATCAGATGCCGCCGCGCGCCGGGTTCGAGGCGGCACGGCTGGTCACCTCGTGGAACACCACCGAGGTCGAGGTGGATCAGTTCCTGGCGGCGCTGCGGGGCTAGCTCCACCTCTCCCACGCCGCCCCGGACTTGATCCGGGGCCTCCGGGATTGAGCAGAGGCCCGGATCAAGTCCGGGGCGGCGTGGGCTTGGTATAAAGCGCGCGCGATTTATCGGGGCCCATTTGTGGGGGCCCATTTGTGGGGGCCCAGCCGTCAACCACCTTAGCAACCGTCCAGATGGGCCTGAACGCTTGGTGCAATCTCGGCAGCATGACTGATCGCCACCATATGCCCGGCCTTTGGCACCACCAGCCGCGCGGCTTGCGGCAACCGCAAAGCCAAAGCCCGATGCACCGCGTCGATGATGGCGGGGCTGGTCGCACCCTCAATCAGCAATACCGGAACCCGAATGGCCTCTAGCCCGCCTGTGCGCAGTATACCTGCGGCATCGTCGAGCAGCGTCGGGTTTTGCGCGACAATCAAGTGGATACGATCCACCATATAGGCGCGGGTGCGTTCGGGCAGCTCGGAGAAACGCTCGCCTGAACCCCAATGGCTGTGGAACAAGGCGGCGGCGGCCTCAAGATCGCCAGCTTCGACCCGTTCGGCAAAGCCAAGGTGATCGGTGCGGAACCGCTCATACGCGGCGGCGTCGACGGCACGACCTGCCGCGAAGATCACCGGCTCTACCAGCGTCAGGCTGCGCACCAGATCGGGGCGCTCGACCGCGATGCGCAGCGCAACCGTGCCGCCAAAGCTGTGGCCGATCAGGTCAATCTTCGCCCCCTGCCCCAGAGATTCCGCCATCGCAACCGACTGCGCTGTGGCAAGCGCGTGCATATCGGTGCCCGACAGCCAATCCGCCGCGCGGCCATGCCCCGGCGCATCGGTGGCGGTGATCGTCACGCCCTCTAGCCCTGCTGCCAGCCCCGACCACGCCCCGGCATGGGCGAGGCTGCAATGCAGCGCCAACACGGGCCGCGCGCCGCCGCGATGCCAGACACGATGCGGTGGCGGCGCGATATGGTGCAGATCTTCGGGCATTCAGAGCTTTCCAGACAGGTGCAGGTCAAGGTCTTCCAAGCGATCCTGCCCCCAGAACCGCTCCTCCCCGACGATATAGAACGGCACGCCGAATACACCGCGCACCACCGCTTCTTCAAGGTTCGCCATATAGGTTTCCGCCGCCATCAGCATGTATGTGTCGGCGATTTTCGGATCAAAGCCGTGTGTGGCAAGGATGTCTTGCACCACCTCATCCTCGGCAATGTTACGCCCCTCGGCCCAGACCGCACGCGGGAAGGCTTGCACAAGGCCGCCCAGATCGCCGCCGCCCACCTTGGCCGCCGCGATGATCGCATAGGACGCGGGCGCGGGGTTGACCGGGAAGTGGGCGGGTTGCAGATCCAACGGCATATTCAGCCGTGTCGACCAGCGCCGCAATTCCTGTATGCGGTAAGCTTTGCGCGACTCATGCCGATCCGCCAGCACCTGCCCCCCGGTGCGCGGGAACAGCGCGGGGGCGTTCAGGGGGATATAGCGGACGGTTGCGCCATGTTTGGCGGCAATCGCCTCCAGCCTGTTGCCGGCCAGATAACAAAACGGCGAGATTGGTGCGAAGTAGTAGTCGATCTGTGGCATTTCAGGCGCCCCCAAGGCTTGCACGGTTTGCAAGACCCTAGCCGGGTGATAAGCGGTGTCAACGATCCGAATCTGGCCCCCGGAGATCCCATGCCCGCTATGACTGAGCCGAAACTGATTTCCGGCAACGCAAATCTATCCCTCGCCAAATCCATCGCCCGCCGCATGTCGATGCATCGCGGTATGTCGGTCAATCTGGTCGATGCAAGGATTGAACGCTTTAACGATCAAGAGATCTTCGTTGAGGTGTTCGAGAATGTGCGCGGCGAGGATATGTATATCATCCAGCCGACCTCGAATCCGGCCAACGATAACCTGATGGAACTCTTGATCATGACCGACGCGCTGCGGCGCTCGTCGGCCAATCGGATCCCGCGGTGATCCGGTTTTTCGGCTCGGCCCGCCAAGACCGCTGCGCCAGGGCGCGCACGCCGATCACCGCGAAACTGGTCGCCAATATGATCGCCGAGGCTGGGGTGGACCGGGTGTTGACGCTGGATTTGCACGCGGCGCAGATTCAGGGCTTCTTCGACATTCCGGTGGACAACCTCTATGCCAGCCCGGTGTTCGCTTTGGATATTGAGCATAATTTCAAGGATCAGATGCAGGATCTGATGGTGGTCTCGCCCGATGTCGGCGGGGTGGCGCGGGCGCGGGAACTGGCGAAGCGGATCAACGCGCCTTTGGCCATCGTCGATAAGCGGCGCGAGAAAGCCGGTGAGATTGCCGAGATGATCGTGATCGGTAACGTCGAGGGCAAGAAGTGCATCATCGTCGACGATATTTGCGACACCGCTGGGACGTTGTGTAAGGCGGCGGAGGTGTTGATGGAGAATGGCGCTGTTGAGGTGCATTCTTATATCACCCACGGGGTGCTGTCGGGGCCTGCGGTGGAGCGGGTGACGAAATCGGTGATGAAATCCTTGGTCATCACCGATTCGATCGAGCCGACCGAGGCGGTGAAGAACTGCCCAAACATTCGGATCGTGCCGACCGCGCCGATTTTCGCGCAGGCGATCTTGAATATCTGGAACGGGACGAGCGTGTCGTCGCTGTTTGAGACGGATACTTTGGTTCCGATTTATGAGGGCATGTATCAGCGGGGGTAAGGCGCGGTGGGTTTCACCCACCCTACGCGAAATGGAAAGGTCCCAACTCGGGACCTTTTTTATTTGTTTTATATCAATGGGTTGATGGTGTCGCGTTAAGGGATTTTTAACCTTTGCGCTCAATACAACTGCCAGTCATCCTCACTCGCCGCCGAGCCCATCGCGATCCAGTCGGCGCGCACCCGGGCGACCCGGGTATCGCCCCATGTGCGGAACACCAGATGGAAGCCGGTCTCGGTGATATTTTCGGCGCTGATGTCGGCGCGCGAGGTGTGTTTGTGGTCGATGTCCCACATCGAGATCGAGGCCATCACGGTGGGCACATCGGTGAAGGCTTCTTTGAACATCACCACATGGCGGCTTTCGCGCGCGCCCTGCCCTGTCCACATCACACCGCCATCGGCAAAGTCCGAAAACAGCACGCGGCTGCCCTGTTGAATACCGATGGTGTTGGAGGTGATGCGTTTCATGCGTACTCGGGTTTTAGGGATGCAACGTAGCCATGAATTTCGGCGAAACTAGGTTAATGGCGGGTTAAGGCTGCCGCTATTGCAGAGTTTTTGGTGTGACGTCCAACCGTTAAACCGCAAACCCACCAAAATGAAAAGGCCCCGACAAAGCGGGGCCTGATCCATTCTGTGAGTGCAGGCTTTAGAAGCCAGCGGCGGCGCGCATTGCGACCAGATCGGCCATCGCTTTGTCAGCGGAGTCTTTGTCAACCGCAACGGCGGTCGCCTCAGACGCATCGGCGATCAACTGATCCATCAGCGCGGCATTGAGTTCCTCAACCGGCACCGCGCGTTCGGCCAGAACCGAGACGCTGGTGGCGCTGATTTCGGCGAAACCGCCGGTGACGACGAAGGATTTAGCGCCTTCGCTTGAGACAACTTTCAACACGCCGGGGCGCAGGGTGGTGATGGTGGGGGCATGCCCCTCCATCGCCGTCAGGTCGCCATCGGCGCCCGGGATTTGCACTTCGGATGCCACAACCGAGGCCAGACGGCGCTCGGGCGACACGAGGTCAAATTGCAGCGTTCCAGCCATGATGCCCCCTTAGGCCGCAGCCGCAGCAAGACGCTGTGCTTTGGCTTTCACGTCTTCGATGCCGCCCACCATGTAGAAGGCTGCTTCCGGCAGATGGTCGTATTCGCCAGCAACAACTGCCTTGAACGAAGCAATCGTGACATCCAGCGGAACCTGCACACCGTCAGAGCCGGTGAACACCTTCGCCACGTCGAACGGCTGCGACAGGAAGCGTTGGATTTTCCGGGCGCGCGACACGGTGAGTTTGTCTTCTTCGGAAAGTTCGTCCATGCCAAGGATGGCGATGATGTCTTGCAGCGACTTGTAGCGTTGCAGAACACCTTGGACCGAACGAGCGACGAGGTAGTGCTCTTCACCGATCACAGCCGGGTCCAACAGACGCGAGGTCGAGTCCAGCGGGTCCACGGCCGGGTAGATGCCGAGTTCCGAGATCGCCCGCGACAGAACCGTGGTTGCGTCCAAGTGGGCGAACGAGGTGGCCGGCGCAGGGTCGGTCAAGTCATCGGCAGGCACATAGATCGCCTGCACCGAGGTGATCGAGCCAGCTTTGGTCGAGGTGATGCGTTCTTGCAGCGCGCCCATGTCGGTCGCCAGCGTCGGCTGATAGCCCACGGCCGAAGGGATACGACCCAAGAGTGCCGACACTTCCGAACCTGCTTGGGTAAAGCGGAAGATGTTGTCGACGAAGAACAGAACGTCGGTGCCGGACTGGTCGCGGAACTGCTCAGCCAAGGTCAGACCCGACAGAGCCACGCGCAGACGTGCGCCCGGCGGTTCGTTCATCTGGCCGTAGACAAGCGCCACTTTCGATTTGGTCATGTCTTCGAGGTTGATAACCCCGGATTCGATCATCTCGTGGTAAAGGTCGTTGCCCTCACGGGTACGTTCACCCACACCTGCGAACACCGAGAAACCCGAGTGCACTTTGGCGATGTTGTTGATCAATTCCATGATCAGAACGGTTTTACCCACGCCAGCGCCGCCGAACAGGCCGATTTTGCCGCCCTTGGCGTAGGGCGCCAGCAGGTCGATCACCTTGATGCCGGTGACCAGCACTTTGGATTCGGTGGCTTGTTCTGCGAAGGACGGGGCCTTCTGGTGGATCGAGCGGTGCTCGGTCGCATTGACCGGGCCTTTTTCGTCGACCGGCTCGCCGATGACGTTCAGGATGCGGCCCAAGGTTGCGTCGCCGACCGGAACCTGGATCGGAGCGCCGGTATCAGACACAGGCGCGCCACGGACCAGACCTTCGGTTGCGTCCATAGCGATGGTGCGGACGGTGTTTTCGCCAAGGTGCTGGGCCACTTCAAGGACCAGTTTCTTGCCGTTGTTGTCAGTGATCAGCGCGTTCAGAATTGCGGGAAGATCGCCCGTGAACTGCACGTCAACCACGGCGCCGATGATTTGGGTCACCTTGCCTGCCGCGGCAGCTGCTTTCGGTGCTTTTGCCATGTTGTTTCTCCGGTTCCTCAGAGCGCTTCCGCGCCCGAAATGATTTCGATAAGCTCTTTGGTGATCGCAGCCTGACGCGAGCGGTTGTAGATCGTGGTGTATTTGGTGATCATCTCGCCTGCGTTGCGCGTTGCGTTGTCCATCGCGCTCATCCGCGCGCCCTGTTCAGAGGCGCCATTTTCCAGCAAAGCCGTGAAGATTTGCGTGGCAACTCCGCGCGGCAGCAGGTCGGCCAGAATGGCTTCTTCGCTGGGCTCGTAGTCATACAAAGCCGTCGGGGCCGAAGCCTCGAACTTGGCCGGGATCACCTGCTGCGCGGTCGGGATCTGGGCGATCACCGACTGGAAGCGGTTGTAGAAGATGGTGACCACATCACATTCGCCGGCTTCAAAGCGGGCCAGCACGTCACGCGCGATGCTCTGCGCATTGACATAGCCGACGCGTTTGACATCGCCCATATCGACATGGCCGACCATGTTCGCGGCATAATCCCGGCGCAGCTGTTCGCGGCCTTTTTTGCCAACGGTGAGGATCTTCACCGTTTTGCCCGCAGCGATCAACTCATTCGCCTTGGCGCGGGCCAGCCGCACGATGGTCGAGTTAAAGCCGCCGCAGAGCCCGCGCTCCGAGGTCATCACGACCAACAGATGCACGAGGTCGCTGCCCGTCCCGGCCAAAAGCCGGGGCGCGCTGGCCGATGTTCCAACCGAAGACGCAAGGCCCCCCATCACCGCATTCATCCGCTCGGCATAGGGCCGGGCAGCTTCAGCGGCTTCTTGGGCGCGGCGCAGTTTTGCCGCAGAGACCATCTGCATGGCTTTGGTGATTTTGCGGGTGTTTTTCACACTCGCAATCTTGTTTTTTAAGTCCTTAAGGCTGGGCATTGTCTATCCCCCTGCCCTTAGGCGAAGTCTTTGGCGAATGCCGCGATCTCAGCTTTGATGGCCTTTTCCAGATCGCCCGCGACTTTGCGGTCGTTCGTGGTGATATCATCAAGCAAAGCTTTGCCAGCGCCGCGCAGATGCTTGAGCAAACCAGCCTCAAAACGGCCGATGTCTTTCACAGCCACTTTGTCCAAAGCGCCCGAAGTACCCGCATAGATCACGCAGACGATTTCGGCGTTGGTCATCGGCGAATACTGCGCTTGCTTCATCAGCTCGGTCAGACGCGCGCCACGGTTCAACAGCTGCTGGGTCGAAGCGTCAAGGTCAGAGCCGAACTGCGCGAAGGCAGCCATCTCGCGGTATTGTGCGAGTTCCAGTTTGACCTTGCCAGCCACCGATTTCATCGCGTTGGTTTGAGCAGACGAGCCCACGCGGGAAACCGACAGACCGGTGTTCACAGCCGGGCGGATGCCTTGGTAGAACAATTCGGTCTCAAGGAAGATCTGACCGTCGGTGATCGAGATCACGTTGGTCGGAATAAACGCCGAAACGTCGCCGCCTTGGGTTTCGATGATCGGCAGAGCGGTCAAGGAGCCTGAACCGAAATCTTCGTTCAGCTTCGACGAACGCTCCAGCAAACGGGAGTGCAGGTAGAACACGTCGCCCGGATAGGCTTCACGTCCCGGCGGGCGGCGCAGCAGCAGCGACATTTGACGGTAGGCGACGGCTTGCTTGGAGAGGTCATCATAGATGATCAAAGCATGGCGGCCATTGTCGCGGAAGAATTCTGCCATCGAAGTCGCAGCGTAAGGTGCGAGGAACTGCATCGGCGCCGGGTCGGACGCGGTTGCGGCCACAACGATGGTGTATTTGATCGCGCCGGTTTCTTCCAGCTTCTTCACCAACTGCGCCACGGTCGAACGCTTTTGACCGATAGCGACGTAGATGCAGTAGAGTTTCTTGCCTTCATCGTCGCCAGCAGCTTCGTTGTAGGACTTCTGGTTCAGAATGGTGTCCAAAGCCACGGCGGTTTTGCCGGTCTGACGGTCACCGATGATCAATTCGCGCTGGCCACGGCCAACCGGGATCATGGCGTCAACGGCTTTCAGGCCGGTTGCCATCGGCTCATGCACCGATTTACGCGGAATGATGCCGGGGGCCTTCACGTCAGCCTGACGACGCTCGGTCGAGGCGATCGGGCCTTTGCCGTCGATCGGGTTGCCGAGGCCATCAACGACACGGCCCAGCAGGCCATTGCCAACTGGCACGTCCACGATGGATTTGGTGCGCTTGACGGTGTCGCCTTCTTTGATGTCCTGGTCGGACCCGAAGATAACGATACCGACGTTGTCGACTTCCAGGTTCAACGCCATGCCGCGGATGCCGCCGGGGAATTCCACCATCTCACCGGCTTGGACATTGTCCAGCCCATGCACACGGGCAATGCCGTCGCCAACGCTCAGAACGCGGCCAACTTCGGCCACTTCAGCGTCTTTGCCAAAGTTCTTGATCTGATCCTTAAGGATCGCAGAAATCTCAGCAGCCTGAATTCCCATCACCCAACCTCTTTCATTACATTCTGGAGCGCCGCGAGCTTTGCCTTGACCGAGGTGTCGATCATCGACGAGCCGAGCTTGACGATAAGTCCGCCGATGAGGCTTTCATCAACGGTGGTTTGAAGTTTGACATCTTTGCCAACTTTGGCCTTCAGGCTGGCGGCGAGCGCCTTGGCCTGCGCTGCCGACAATGCCGTGGCCGAGGTGACTTCCGCCGTCACTTCGCCCTTTTCAGCGGCGATGCGGGCGGTCAGATCAGAGACCAGCTGCGGCAGCACGAACAAGCGGCGGTTCGATGCCATCAAAGCGATGGTATTGGTCATCACCGCGGACAGCCCCATTTTGGCAGCAATCGCCGCCATCGCGCTGGCTTGATCTTCGCGCGCCACAACCGGCGAGGCGATCATGCTGGCAAGTTCCGGGCTGGCAGCCAAGGCGGCCCCCAGCGCGTCGGTATCGGCCTCAAGCGCTTTAAGACCGTTTTCTTCTTTCGCAATCTCAAACAAGGCCTGCGCGTAGCGCGAGGCGATGCTCAAGGAGATTGAAGCTGGTTCGGACACGTCAACCCTTCCGCTGTATAGGCCCCTATCGGTGACCGCATCCGGGTTACAACCCATTTGCGGCGCATACTTGGGGCATGCGTCTTCTCGATTTGGCGCGTCTCTAGCAGACGGTTAGCTGTCCCGCAACAGGGAAGGACACTCAATATCCGCGTGCGCGCGTGCGACATAAACGCCGATGGTTTTTCGCCGCAGGTCGGGGTGTTGGGGCTGCGGCGTTCACGCGGGCTTCAACTTTCCGGCATTGCTTTGTTAATCAAGGCGAAACAATGCGTTTGTGCGGGGTTGGGCCCCAAGCCGCTGCAAAGGCGTCATATATTTGTAACAGGCAGGGTTGCCCAAAGGGACACTGTCGTGATGCCTTCAAAGCGCTGTAAAGCCGCAGTGGTAAATCAGTGATTCTCAGAGTCAGAGATTGCGGCCGACGCGCGCCCAACCTGTCCGCTGCGCAGCGTCGGCACCGCCGCCCCGACCCCCTCCAGCACCCGCAGCGGTTTGCGCACCGCAGCGCCCAGACCGCCGCGGGTGGGGGCATAGACTTGTTTGGAGGCTTCCACCATCAGCACCCCGCCCGCGAGCCATGGCAGGCGGCGACCAAAGCCTTCCCAGAAGTTCGAGGTGCCAAGCCAGAACCGGCTTTCCGAGGGCGGCGCGAACAGCGAGGTCAGGCTGCGTTCCGGGGTGAAGCCGTGGGCTTTCAGTTGCGCCTCTAGCTGGCCGCCGGAATAGGGGCGGCCAAAGCCGAACGGGGTGCCATCGCGGCGCGCCCAAAGGCCCGCACGGTTTGGCACCACGAACAAAGCCCGCCCGCCGGGGCCAAGCACGCGGTGGGCTTCCTCCAGCACGGCGGTGGGGTTGTCCGAGGTTTCCAGCCCGTGCATCAGCACCAAACGGTCGACATGGCCGGTTGGCAAGGGCCACAGGGTTTCCTCACACAGCACCGAGACATTCGCCATCCCGGCAGGCCAAGGCATCACGCCCTGCGGGCCGGGCATCAGCCCGATCACCCGGCGCGCATCCGCCAGATAGGGGCGCAGCAACGGCACCGCAAAGCCAAAGCCCGCCACGGTCTGCCCGGCCAAAGGCGGCCACAGGCTGACCACCTGATCGCGGATCGCCCGCTGCGCGACGCGGCCCAACTGGGTGCGATAATAGAAATTACGCAGATCAAGGACATCCAGATGCATAGGGCCAGCGGTTCCTGAAACAAAACTGTGGCGATCATACCCAGATAGCGCCGCAACGCCATGACGGAACGCAAAGCCACGGCTTTCGTCTCGTCCACTCTTGCGGTTGCCGAAAAAGCCGCCACTTTAGGCGAAAGAAATTGCAGCCCGCCGCTGGAATGCAGCATTCTGAGCCAAATTTGAAAAGGCCCCGCATGACCCTTGACCTTGTCACCATCCCCTGCCTGAAAGACAATTACGCCTATCTGCTGCATGATGCGGCTTCGGGTGAGACCACTTTGATCGACGCGCCCGAGGCCGCCCCGATTCTGGCCGCGCTGAAGGCGCGCGGTTGGCATCTTGATCAGATCCTGCTGACCCATCACCACTGGGACCATATCGACGGCGTCGGCCCGATTGTGGAAGCCACCTCTGCCACCATCCTTGGCGCTGCCGCCGATGCCCACCGCCTGCCACCTTTAAGCCGCGAACTGGTCGAAGCCGATCAGGTGAATGTCGGGGCCGAGATCGGCTATGTCATTGATGTGCCAGGCCATACCGTCGGCCATATCGCGTTTTACTTCCCCGTCTCGGGCCTGTGCTTCACCGCCGACAGCCTGATGGCCGCCGGCTGTGGCCGCTTGTTTGAAGGCACGCCGGATCAGATGTTTGAAAGCCTTGGCAAGTTGCAACAACTGCCCCCTACCACGCTGATCTGCTCGGGCCACGAATACACCGCCGCCAACCTTGCTTTCGCGATCACCGTCGATCCCGACAATGCCGCGCTGCAAGCCCGCATCCGCGCCGTGACACGCGAGCGCGCCGGAAACCGCCCCACAGTCCCGGTGGCCTTGTCAGAAGAATTGGCGACCAACCCTTTTCTGCGCGCGCAAGACCCCTATATCAGGCAGCGTCTGGGCATGGCTGATGCAACCGATGCCCAAGTCTTCACCGCAATCCGCGCGCAAAAGGACAAATTCTGAGTCCAATCTGCACCGCGCCCATCACAAATTGCATCACTACAGACAATTTCCGAAATCTTGCTGAAATAGGGCTTGAAGATCGCAGAATAAAACCGATCCTTTACCTTATGAGGCCATGGTTGGATTAGGGCCATCCGCCCGTCCGACCCGCAGGACAGGAGCACGACCAAGTGCCATCATTTTCGACGACCCTCGAACAAGCCATCCACGGCGCTTTGGCGCTTGCCAATGCCCGCCGCCATGAACTTGCAACCTTGGAGCATCTCTTGCTCTCATTGATCGACGAGCCTGACGCTGCCCGCGTCATGAAGGCCTGCTCGGTCAACCTTGATGATCTGCGCAAGACCCTGAACGATTTCATCGACGACGATCTGTCGACTTTGGTCACCGATGTTGAAGGGTCTGAGGCCGTGCCCACGGCGGCCTTCCAGCGCGTGATCCAGCGCGCGGCGATCCATGTGCAATCCTCTGGCCGCACCGAAGTCACAGGCGCCAATGTGCTGGTCGCGATCTTTGCCGAGCGCGAATCCAACGCCGCCTATTTCCTGCAAGAACAGGATATGACCCGCTACGATGCGGTGAATTTCATCGCCCATGGTGTCGCCAAAGACCCCAGCTATGGCGAGGCGCGCCCGGTCACGGGGGCCGAAGAACACCACCATGAGACGCCGAAAGCCGAGGCCGGAGAGGCCAAGGAATCCGCTTTGTCCAAGTATTGCGTTGATCTGAATGTCAAGGCGATGAAGGGCGATGTTGATCCCTTGATCGGGCGGGAAGATGAGGTGGAGCGCGCCATTCAAGTGCTCTGCCGCCGGAGCAAGAACAACCCGCTGCTGGTCGGGGATCCGGGCGTCGGCAAAACCGCGATTGCCGAAGGTTTGGCGAAGAAAATCGTGGATAAACAAACACCTGAGATTTTGGCGCATGCCACGATCTACAGCCTCGATATGGGTGCATTGCTGGCTGGCACCCGCTATCGCGGTGACTTTGAGGAACGCCTGAAAGCTGTCGTCAAAGAGATGGAAGATCATCCCGACGCGATTTTGTTTATCGACGAGATCCATACCGTGATCGGTGCAGGGGCAACCTCGGGCGGTGCGATGGATGCCTCGAACCTGCTGAAACCGGCCTTGGCGGGCGGCAAACTGCGCTGCATGGGTTCGACCACCTACAAGGAATTCCGTCAGCATTTTGAGAAAGACCGCGCTTTGGCCCGGCGCTTCCAGAAGATCGACGTGAACGAGCCTTCGGTGCCGGATGCGATCAAGATCCTGATGGGTCTGAAGCCGCATTTCGAAGAACATCACGACCTGCGCTACACCAATGATGCGATCAAATCGGCGGTGGAACTGGCGGCGCGCTATATCCACGACCGCAAACTGCCGGATTCGGCGATTGACGTGATCGACGAGGCGGGGGCGGCGCAGCATCTGCTGGCGGATTCGAAAAAGCGCAAAAGCCTCGGTGTGAAAGAGATTGAGGCTGTCGTTGCCAAAATCGCCCGCATCCCGGCGAAAACCGTGTCGAAAGACGATGCTGAAACCCTGCGCGATCTGGAAAAGACCCTGAAACGGGTGGTGTTCGGGCAGGATAAGGCAGTTGAAGCTTTGTGCTCGGCAATCAAACTGGCGCGGGCTGGCCTGCGCGAGCCGGAAAAACCCATCGGCAACTACCTGTTCGCAGGGCCGACCGGGGTGGGTAAAACCGAGGTCGCCAAGCAACTGGCGTCGTCCTTGGGCGTGAAACTGCTGCGGTTCGACATGTCAGAATACATGGAGAAACATGCAGTCAGCCGTCTGATCGGCGCGCCTCCGGGCTATGTTGGCTTTGATCAGGGCGGCATGCTCACCGATGGCGTCGATCAGGACCCGCATTGCGTGCTCTTGCTCGATGAGATGGAAAAGGCCCACCCGGATGTCTACAACATCCTGTTGCAGGTGATGGACCACGGCAAGCTGACCGACCACAACGGCCGGACGGTGGATTTCCGCAATGTGATCCTGATCATGACCTCGAACGCCGGGGCGATGGAGCAGTCGAAAGAGGCGATCGGCTTTGGCCGTGCGGCCCGGACCGGCGAAGACACGGCGGCGATCGAGCGGATGTTCACGCCCGAATTCCGCAACCGTCTCGATGCGGTGATCAGCTTTGCGCGCTTGGGCAAAGAGGTGATCATGGAAGTGGTGACCAAGTTTGTGCTGCAACTTGAAGCGCAACTGCTGGATCGCAACGTTCATATTGACCTCACGCCAGAGGCCGCCGCTTGGCTGGGCGATAAGGGCTATGATGACAAGATGGGCGCGCGGCCTCTGGGCCGGGTGATCCAGGAATACATCAAAAAGCCTTTGGCCGAGGAGTTGTTGTTCGGCAAGCTGACCAAAGGCGGTCTGGTGCATGTCCACGTCAAAGATGGCGAACTGGCTTTGACCTTTGAGGAGCCGCAAAAAGCCCGCCTGACCGGGCAAAAACCGCCGCTGCTTACGGCGGAATGATCAAGGCTTTAACCTTTTCAATGGCCCTCGCCTTCCCGGCGGGGGCCTTTGAATTGGCGTTCCCGGCTGACTGCCGCTTGGGCGATACCTGCTATATCCAACAATATGTCGATCACGACCCCGGCCCAAGCGCACAGGATTTCACCTGTGGGCCGCTGTCGTATCAGGGCCATGATGGCACCGACATCGCTTTGCCCTCGCGTGCGGCGATGATTGCGGGGGTGAATGTGCTGGCGGCGGCGGCTGGCACCGTGAAAGGCATCCGCGATGGCGTGGCCGATTTAGCAGCCCCGGTGGCGGATCGTGAATGCGGCAATGGCGTGCTCGTCGATCACGGCGGCGGCTGGGAAACCCAATATTGCCATATGAAACAAGGCTCTGTGCGCGCGCGCGTCGGCGATGCGGTTGTGCCCGGCACGGTGCTGGGCCAGATCGGCCAGTCTGGCATGGCGGCCTTTCCGCATCTGCACCTGTCGGTGCGCCATAACGGGGCGGAACTCGACCCTTTCGCGCCCGACACCCTGACCAGTTGCGGCGCGCCCGGTCCCGGTCTGTGGGATCAGCCTTTGGCCTATCAGCCCGGCGGCTTGCTCAGTGTTGGCATCAGCGCGGCCATTCCCGATTATGTGGCGGTCAAAGCGGGCCTCGCCAGCCCGGATTTGCCGAAAGACGCCCCGGCTTTGGTGGTCTGGGCGTTTCTGTTCGGCGCGCAGGCGGGCGATGCGATCCTGTTTCGGCTGAGTGGACCCGAGGGCGATGTTTTGACCGAGCGCAGCGTCCTCGAAAAATCGCAAGCGCAGGCATTTCGCGCGGTGGGGCGGAAGTTGAAAACGGCGGAATGGCCGTCAGGGCACTATCAGGGCGAGGCGATCTTGCAGCGGAGCGGCGTGCAATTGGGGCGTAAGCAGATTGAGATCACGGTGGGCCAATAGTTAAGAAATGATGAACATCCACCCATTAACCCTTTGATTTTATAGAAACCGTGCCCCTGTCCACGCGCGGACACTACCTCTCGGTCAGCTTCAACTCAATCCGTCTGTTCTGCGCCCGCGTCTCTGGGCTGTGGCCCACAGCCACCGGCTGATACTCGCCAAACCCGGTCGCGGCCAGTCTCTGCGGCGGGAATCCCAGATTATCCTGCATATAGCGCACCACCGACAAAGCCCGCGCCTGAGACAGCTGCCAGTTGTCCTTGAATTCCCCCGTCCCCGACAGCGGCACGTCATCGGTGTGGCCATCGACCCGGATGATCCAATCAATCCCCGGCGGGATCTTCCCGGCGACCTCATCCAGAATCTTCACCACATCAGCAATCTGAGCCTGCCCCTCCGGTGCCAGATCGGCCGAGCCGGGGTTGAACAGAACCTCGGACGAGAACACAAACCTGTCGCCGACCACCCGCACCCCCTCCCGCCCCGCCAAAAGCTGCGAGAGTTGGCCGAAGAATTCGCTGCGGAACTTGGCCAGGTCGGCATTCTCCGCCTCCAGCCGCGCCCGCTCCGCCGCTTCCATTTCGGCGCGCTTTTTCTGTTCCGAGGCGACCTGCGCCAAGGCGGCGTTCAACTGACTGCCCAGGGCTTCGATCTGCACTTTGTTGGTGGAATCCGTGGCGGCAGAGGCATCCAGCAGGCCCTGCAACTCCCCCAGTTGCACCCTGAGGGCGGCGATTTGCTGGTTCAGCACCTCGGTCTTGCGGGCGGCTTCCAAGGATTTGGTTTGCTCGGCGGTCAGGGCTTGCTGCGCCACGGCAAGCAGGGTGGCGTTTTTATCGCCTGCGGTTGCTGATTGCGCGGCCTTGGTGTTGGCGGCGGCGAGCAGGGTCAGGGTATCTTCAGCCTTTTTGCGTTGGTCTTCCAGCGCCAAGGTCATCGCGGTGAGTTCGGCATCTGCGTTTTTCAGCTTATCCCGCAGGGCGGCGAGGGCAGCGGCATCGACCAGACGGGTGGCCTCGGCCTCGGTGATTTTGGTTTGGGCGGCTTTGAGGTCGGCGGCGCTGGCCTCGCCCTTTGCTTTCAGATCAGCCACCAAGGTTTCCAAGGCCTCGCGGCGGGCGGCGGCGAGGCGGGCGGCTTCGGCGCTGGCGTCAATTTCAGTGCGGGCTTTGGCGAGGGCGAGGTCGAGGGCTTGTTTTTCGGTCAGCAGTTTCGCGCCTTTGGCTTGCAGATCGGCAACTTCGGCGGTCAAGGCGGTAGCCTGCCCGCGCGCGGTGTCGCGTTCTGAGAGAAGTGAGGCGACTTGGGCTTCAAAGCTGGTGATGCGGGTTTGGGCGGCGGCGATTTCGCCTTCTTTGATCGCAATTTGCCCGGTGAGGGTGGCAATCAGCGCCGATTGTTGCTCGCCTTTGGTCTGGGCAGCGGTCAGGTCGGAGCTGAGCGTGCCGACTTGACCCTGCAAATCGCTGACCTTCTGCCGTTCCAGCCCCAAAGCATCGGCGAGTCCGGCGATTTGCGCGGTGAGGCTGTCGAGTTCGGTCGATTGGGTGGTGATGGTGTCGCGCAGCACCGATTGCATCACGGTAAAGATGGTGAGCACGAACATCAGCACCATCAAAAGCGTGGTGACGGCATCGACGAAGCCGGGCCAGATCATCGCGGAATCGCGTTTGCGGCGCAAAGCCATGGCTTAGCCCCGCGCGGGGATGCCGCGCGCCAGTTGGCGGACGGAGGCGGTCAGCGCCGAGATGTCGCCGCGCAGATCGGCGAGGCTTTCTTGCCGACCTGCCGAGATTTCTTCAAGGATACGAAGCAGTTGCACGTCGATCGAGCGCAGGCGCATCCGGCTTTCGGCATCGGAATGTGCGCCGCCTTCGGCCCCGGTCAAGGCCGCAATCAGGCGTTCCTGGCCTTCGGCGATGCGGTTGAGCGCGGCGGTTTGGCCACTTTCGGCATCGGCCTTCTGGCCCAGTTGGGCGACAGCGGCGGTCAGATCGCCCAAGCCTTGGCGCAGATCGCCCAGCCCGCCTTCTAGCCCGAGCAGGCCTTGTTCCACGCCGGAACGGTTGGCCTCAACCTGCGCGAACAGGCTTTGCATCACTTCGATCTGTTCGGCGAGGTGATCGAGCACGGCAGAGGTGACGCCCGCCTCACCACCCTCGGCATCGCCGCTGGAAAAGCCGACGCGGGTGATTGAGGACAGCCATTCTTCCAACTCACGCGCGAAGCGGTTCTGCCCGTGGTTGGCGAACAGTTCCAGCAGGCCGACAACCAGCGATCCGGCGAGGCCCAACAGCGACGAGGAAAACGCGGTGCCCATGCCGCCGAGTTGGCTTTCCAGCCCTTTCATCAGCTTGCTGAACACATCCATCCCGGATTCGCCCTGCTGGGGCGCGAGGGAGCGGATGGTCTCGACAATGGCGGGCACGGTGGTGGCGAGTCCGTAGAAGGTGCCGAGAAGCCCAAGGAAAACCAACAGGTTGATCAGATAGCGCGTGATGTCACGGGCTTCTTCGATGCGGGTTTCCACCGATTCCAGGATCGAGCGCGAGGCGGAGGAGGAGATTTGCATCCGCGCGCCACGGGTGCGCAGCAGCTGCGCCAACGGTGCCAAAAGACGTGGCGCGGCGGCGTCTTCATAGCCGGTGTCGTGGCGCACGAAACGTTCAATCCACGACACCGATTGCACGAGCGTGAAGACCTGCCAGAAACAGGTCAGCACGCCCAGCATGAACACGAGGATAATGAAGCCATTCAGCAGCGGGTTGGTGTCGACGATGCCCAGCACGGTGGCATGGATCAGCCATGCCCCCGCGCAGACCAGTGCCACCGCCAGAAGCATCGTGACGATCTGGCGAATGGGTTGGCTGAAGAAGGTCGACTGCTCGGCCTTGGAGATGTCCATTTCGTCGGTTCCGCCCGGCTGTTTTGCTGGGGTTCAGCATAGCAGGCGGCGGGCCTGTGCCAAGTAAAACCCTTAGAGTTTGCGAACTTGTGTGGAAAGCCATGCCAGATCGGGGTCGGCGATGCCGAGCTCAGCGAGATGATCGGCGGTGGCGAACAGATAGTCGCGATTGGCACCGCGCCCGCCTGTGGCATAGGCGATGATCTGGGCTTGTTCCTTGAGGGGAAGGTTGCCGCAGTATTGGTCGTGATCTGGGTCGATCACATAGGCTAGGGCGTTGATGCTGCGGCCATCTGTGAGGGTGAGCGGCAGGGTGGTTTCCAGATAGGCCGCGGAAATCAGCTCACGGTCGCGCAGGGCTTGCAGGGTTTCAGCCTCGGCCCCCGGCGTGACGCGGAAGGCGACGCCATCGCAGACAGCGCCCGGCGCGTGATCGAGGGCGAGGACGAGGCCGGGGCTTTCGACGCTGCCGCGGTGGTGGATCGAGCGCATGCAAAAGCTGCGGTGCCAGTCGGTCGCGCGGGCGATCTGGCGTTCGGCGACGGGGAAATCGGGGTTCCAGATTAATGATCCATAGCCGAAAACCCAAAGCGGTTCTGATGTTTCTTGGGTTTTGGGCATTGGCTGGCTCTCCATTTGGCTTATGTGTAAGCACGGCAAAGAGCAAAGAAAAGAGGCGAGGATGCGCGCACTTATATGGATCGTGCTGGCGGCTACGGCGGTATGGACGGGCTATTGGTGGGTGGGGGCGTCGCAGATTGAAAGCGGGGTCAAGACGTGGATTGCGCAGCAGCCGCCGGGGGTGGTGAGCGCCTCGGCGGTGGAGGTGCATGGCATCCCGAACCGCTTTGATTTGACGGTTTCCGATCTGGTGCTGGCTGATCCGGGCCGTGGGGTGGTGGTGTCCAGCCCGTTCCTGCAGGTCTATGCGATGACGTGGAAGCCGTGGCATGTGATCGCGGCTTTGCCCTCGGGTCAGGTGATTACCTTGCCAGATCAGAAGGTTACGGTTGGATCTGACAAACTGCGGGCCAGTGTGCAGGTGCATCCCTCGACCGCGCTTGCACTGAATGAGCTGGTGGGCGAGGCTGCGGGTGTGAAGCTGACCTCGGATGCGGGCTGGACGCTGGGGATCAATAGTCTTGCGGCCTCGATGGCCGAGGATGTGACGCGCGCCAACAGCTATCGGTTGGGGCTGCGGGTGGCCGAGATTGCGCCGGATGCGGCGGTTTTGCAGGCGCTGGCGGCGACGGATTTGCCCGATCTGGTCGACGAGGTGTTTCTGGATGGCCATGCAGTTTTGACGGCTCCGCTGGACCGCAATGCGGCGACATCGAAGCCGCAGCTGACGGCGCTGGAGATCGCCGATACGCGGGTGACGTGGGGGGCGTTGAAGTTTTCCGCCAAGGGCACGCTGACGGCGGGGCCGGATGGGCTGGCCGAGGGCGAGATTGCTTTGCGGGTGGAGGGCTGGAAACGGCTGCCGGCGATCTTGGTGGCTTTGGGGCTGGTGAAGCCGGATGTGGCGCCGACGGTGGAGCGGATGCTGGGAATTGTGGCGCAGCAGGGCGGCGATCTGGAGGTGTTGCAGATCAAGCTGATCTGCAAGGATGGCGGCATGGTGCTGGGGCCGCTGCCGTTGGGGCCTGCGCCGCGGATGCGGAATATGGGCGGGGCTTAGCGGCAGTAGGCAGAGCCGCGACGCTCGGCGGTGTCAAAATGCAGATGGTCTTCGTGATAGCCATCTGAGCCGGGGCCGAGTGTGGTGCCGAAGATGCCGCAGGCGGCTTTCTGGGCGCGGCGGATTTGTTTGTTGTAGTCGCGCGCCACGGTCCATTCTTTGCCGTCGGAGAAGATAAACCCGGCGATATCAACGGCTTTTCCACGCCCGTGTTCCGAGATTTTCGCGCCCCGGACGTTGTTGCGGCTGCGGCACATGTAGCTGCCAAAGATGTGCAACTGCACCACCTCGCGGTTGCCGAAGGCGGGGCGCATGCCTTCGCGCATCCAGCGTTTCAGCGCGAGTGCGGTGTCACAGTCGATGGTGGCGGGCTGGCTGAATGGGATGCCGTCGATGGCGGTGACGCGGACGGGGTCGGCGATGCCGCAGCCTTTGGTGCGCGAAGTGACGGCGGGAATTTCCTGACCCCGGATCGCAGGGTCACCGCAGACCGAGCCTTTGCGGGAGTCCTTTTTGGATTTGCGGCTGGGGGTGGCTTCCGGTTCGGGCTGGGCCATCGCGGCTTGGTCGACCTGCGCTTGCAATCCCTCGGGGCGGCGCTGCGGTCTTGGCATCGGGTCAACCGCTGCGCTTTCTGCGGCGGCTGGTTGTGACGCTGGGTTCGGTGCGATTGGCGGCGCGGCGGCGAGTGTGGTTGGACGATGCCGCGGCCGGAGTATTGGGGTCATCGCAGGTGTTTCAGCTTGCACGATGATCGGGCGTGGGGCGGGATGGGGAGAAGATGTCGGAGCCTCCGCCCCGGCCATTCCAGCCAGAGCCAGACAGAGCAGCGTGAGGGGGCCAGCGGCCCGCATGTTAGGCCTCGCCTACGAGCTTTGCCACAGCGGGCGCGCGACCGAAATCGGGGGCGGAGGTGTCTTGCCCGGCCTCGATAATGCCGCGACGGATGGCGCGGGTGCGGGTGAAATAGTCGTGCAGATGATCGCCATCACCCATGCGGATGGCGCGTTGCAGCACGAACAATTCCTCGGCAAAGCGGCCCAGAATGTCGAGAACGGCGTCTTTGTTGGTCAGGAACACATCGCGCCACATCGTCGGGTCCGAGGCGGCGATGCGGGTGAAATCGCGGAAGCCTGAGGCGGAATATTCGATGACCTCGGAGTTTGACACTTGCGCGAGATGATCGGCCACGCCGACCATCGTATAGGCGATCAGGTGCGGGGTGTGGCTGACCACGGCCAAGACCTGATCGTGGTGCGGCGGGTCCATCAGATTGACCTTGGCGCCCATGCCGACCAGCAGCGATTGCAGACGTGCGAGGGCGGCGGGATCGACCTCGGGTGCCGGGGTCAGCAGCCACCAGCGGTTTTGGAACAGCGTCGCAAAGCCGGAACGCGGGCCGGAATATTCGGTTCCGGCCATCGGGTGACCGGGAATAAACTGAACGCCTTCAGGAATATAGGGGCTAACGGCGGCGATCACCGCTTGTTTGACCGAGCCTACATCGGTGACGGTGCAACCGGGGGCAAGGTGTGGGCCGATGTCTTCGGCAATCGCCGCCATCGCCCCAACTGGTACAGCCAGAACCACCAGATCGGCGCCCTGCACAGCCTCGGCGGCGGTGGCGTAGACCTGATCACACAGACCGATTTCCAAGGCGGTGGCGCGGGTTTCGGCGGATTTGGCATGGCCGACGATCTGCCCCGCCAGACCATTCGCGCGCATCGCATGCGCCATCGACGAGGCGATCAGGCCAAGACCGATCAGCGCAACCCGCTTGTAGATCTGCGTCATTTGACACCCTTGAACTGCGCAATCGCGTGGACGACGCGGCGGCACGAGGCCTCATCCCCCACGGTGATGCGCAGGCAGTGCGGCAGTTTGTAGCTGGCGACGCGGCGCACGATCAGGCCCTGTTTTTGCAGGAACAGATCGCAGGCCTCGGCTTCTTCCGGGGAAGCAAAGCGGGCGAGGATGAAATTGGCAAGCGAGGTATCCGAGGGGATGCCAAGCTCGGCCAAAGCCTGCGCAAGCCAGTGCCGCATCCGCGCATTGTCGCTGCGGCAGCGGTTGACGAAATCCTGATCACGCACGGCGGCTTCGGCGGTATCAAGTTGGGTGTTCGACA
>CAYLYV010000080.1:0-20995 GCA_964387655.1 uncultured Cypionkella sp.
CCACTCGTGACTGGAGTTCAGACGTGTGCTCTTCCGATCTCACACAGGTCGGCGAAGTGGGTTTCGATGATCCGCCGCTCGCCGGTATCCCACGCGCCCTTGATGAATTGCACCACCGCGCAGGGCATTTCATGCGCGATGCAGCGCAGAATCATCCCGAATCCGCTGGAGGATTTGCCCTTGCCCGCCCCGGTATGGACGATCAGCAGGCCTTTATCGCCGGCCTTGCCCGCCATGATCTTGTCGCGTGCGGCCTTCTTCTTGGCCATCTTCCGGGCGTGGCGGGCGTTTTCATCGCCCAAAGTGTCGCTATCAGCGGCGGGCGCGATCACGGGAAGCTCTGGGTCGGCCATCGGGTGTTTTCCGTTGCTTGACAAGGGGCGCGGTTCTGCCACAGGTGGGCATGCGCTGGTTCCTGTTTATGACAGGCGAAGAGGGAATGCGAAAGGGGGCGACCTCAAAAGCTGCCGCCCCCGCGACCGTGACCGGAGAGGTTGCCCGAGGCCACTGGAGCAATCCGGGAAGGCGGGCAGCCGCGGGGGCAACCCCGGATCCGCAAGCCGGGAGACCTGCCAGCGCATGACTGAACGGGCGAACGGGGTGTTTCGCAACCAGCAGGCAAGGCCCATTGGCCGTGCCTTTCTGGCCATCCCATCGTCTAATTTGGATGGGCCGATGAGTGTAACGCTGCATGTCTGTATCACCTGTAAGGCCGGAGAGGTCGTAGAAGACGGTGAAGCCCTGCCCGGCGCGCGGCTGCATGCGGCGCTGCTGGCTGGTGAAATCCCGGAAGGTCTGCGCATCGTCGGCGTTCCCTGCCTGTCCGCCTGCAATTCTGGTGCGGCGGTGGCGCTTTCGGCGCCCGGTCGTTGGTCTTATGTTTACGGTCGTCTGACCGAGGCTGATGCGCCAGACATTCTTCTTGGGGCCGCCGCTTATGTGGCCGCCCCTGATGGTATCGTGCCGTGGCGCGCGCGCCCGGTGATTTTCCGCAAGCAAAGCCTTGCCCGTATCCCGCCTTTGGAGCTTCCCCATGACTGATCTTGCAAAAATCCCCGTCACCGTGATCACCGGCTTTCTGGGGGCGGGCAAAACCACGCTGATCCGGCATCTGATGCAGAACCCGCAGGGCAAGCGTTTGGCGATCTTGGTCAATGAATTCGGCACGGTTGGCGTCGATGGCGACATTCTGAAATCCTGCGCCGATGCGAATTGCCCGGTGGAAAACATTGTCGAACTCGCCAACGGCTGCATCTGCTGCACCGTCGCCGATGATTTCATCCCGACGATCGAGGCTTTGATGGCGCTGCCCGTCCGCCCGGATCACATCATCATCGAAACGTCGGGGTTGGCTTTGCCGAAGCCCTTGCTGAAGGCGTTCGATTGGCCCGCGATCCGCTCGAAAATCACCGTTGATGGCGTGATCGCTTTGGCGGATGCCGAGGCTGTCGCCGCTGGTCGGTTCGCGCCGAATGTCGAGGCGGTGGATGCGCAGCGTATGGCTGACCCGTCGTTGGATCACGAAACCCCATTGTCCGAAGTGTTCGAGGATCAAATCGCCTGTGCCGATATCATCCTGATGTCGAAGGCCGATCTGGCCGGGGAGGCTGGCCTTGCCGCAGCGCGGGCTGTGATCGTGGCGGAATCTCCGCGCCCGATCCCGATTTTGGCAATGTCCGAAGGCATCATTGATCCTGCTCTGATCTTGGGTTTGAACGCCCGTGCCGAGGATGATCTCGCCGCGCGCCCGTCGCATCATGATGGCCATGACGACCACGAACATGATGATTTCGACACCGTCGTGATTGATCTGCCCGAAATCAGCGATATTGATGCGCTTGTCGCCGCGATCCAGCGGCTTGCGACGGAGCAGCACATCCTGCGCGTCAAAGGCTATGTTGCCGTCACCGGAAAACCGATGCGCCTGCTGGTGCAGGCGGTGGGCGCGCGGGTGCGGCAGCAGTTTGACCGCCCGTGGGGCGCATCCCCGCGCCAAGGTCAGCTTGTGGTCATTGCCGAGCATCACCACGTTGATCTGGCCGCGATCCGCTCTGTGCTGGGGGCCTGAACCATGCATGTCGTCTTCCGTGAAAGCCATGGGCTGGAGGATACGCAAACCCCGTTCGATCTGGGTCAGACCCCGGCCGATCTGGTGGTTTTGTCGTTTTCCGACAGTGACCTAGGGGCTTTCGCGGCGGGATGGCATCGGGCCAATCAGGGAGAGGCCAAACTCCCCAGCCTGCGCCTCGCCAATCTGGTGGCGCTGCAACATCCGATGTCGGTCGATACCTACGTTCAGCAAACCCTGCCCGGCGTCAAAGGTATCCTTGTCCGGCTGATCGGCGGCGAGAATTACTGGCCCTACGGTCTGATGCAGTTGCAAGACCTCGCCCGCCGTCAGGGCATCGCCTTGGCGGTCCTGCCTGCCGATGGCCGTGAGGACAAGGCGCTCGACGCCCATTCCACTCTGCCAATCAGCACCCTGCGCCGCCTGTCGGCACTCTGCGATGCAGGTGGAGCGGTAGCCGCCCAAGCTGCCTTGGCACAGCTTGCCCTCGCCGCTGGCCTTTACGCAGGCCCGGTGCAGGGCGATAAAACCGTGCCGGATTGTGGCTGGTATGATCCCGAACTTGGCGTGATCCCACGGCCCACACCCAGCGACCCCAGCATCGCCATCACCTTTTACCGCAGCTATGTCACGGCCGCCGATACCGACCCGGTGGATGCGCTGATCCGTGCTTTCCGCGCCAAAGGCCTGCAAGCCTACGGGTTGTTCGCCCCGTCGCTGAAGGCCGCTGGAGCCGACACGTTCCTGCGCGCAGCCCTCGCGCATCTGAACCCCGCCGCCATCGTCAACGCCACCGCCTTTTCCGCGCGTGGCAGCGACGGCACCACGCCGCTAGACGCCATCGGCTGCCCCGTCTTCCAAGTCGCCCTCTCCACCGCCCGCAAGCGCGACTGGGCGGGGGCCGAGCGTGGCCTGTCGCCCGCCGACCTTGCGATGCATGTGGTGCTGCCCGAGGTCGATGGCCGCATCTTTGCGGGGGTCGTCAGCTTCAAATCACCGGGCAAGCGCGACCCTGATCTGCAATTCGCGCGCTTTGCGCATCGTGCTGATCCTGCCCGAATCAATGCCGTGGTGGAGCGTGTCCTCGGCTGGCATCGCCTTGGCACCGCCCAGCCAGCAGAGCGTAAACTGGCGGTGATCCTATCGACTTACCCCGGCAGACCCGACCAGATCGCCCATGCCGTTGGGCTTGATGCCCTCGCCAGCACCGAAGCCCTGATCGCCACCTTGGCTGCCGAAGGTTACACCGTTCAGCCTGCCGCAAATCTAGCCACAGCCCTGACCGCCGAAACCCTGTCATGGCCGCTTGAAGCCTACAAAACTGCCCTCACCGCCCTGCCAGAACCCCTCCAAGCCGCTCTCGACGCGGCATGGGGCGCACCCGAATCCGACCCCACCGCGCAAGACGGCCAGTTCCATTTCGCAGCCACGCACGCAGGCCAAGCCCTGATCGCCCTGCAACCCGAACGCGGCACGGTGGCTCTGCGCGAAACCGACTACCACGATCTCGCCCGCACGCCGCGCCACGCCTATGTCGCCTTTTATCTCTGGCTGAGGGCGCAGGGCTTGCACGCGCTGATCCATATCGGCGCGCATGGCACGCTGGAATGGTTGCCGGGGAAATCGGTGGCTTTGTCCACCGAGTGCTGGCCTCAAGCCCTGACCGGACCGTTGCCGGTAATCTACCCCTTCATCGTCAACGATCCCGGCGAGGCCGCCCAAGCCAAGCGCCGCATCGGCGCGGTCACCTTGGGTCATGTGCCGCCGCCCTTGGCGCAAAGCGCTGTGCCGGAAAACCTGCTGCGGCTTGAGCGGTTGCTGGATGAATATTCCACCGCCGATGGCCTTGACCCGTCACGCCGCAACCGCCTGATCGCCACCATCCGCGAGGAAGCCCAAGCCTCGGGCGTCGAAGCCGATTTGGGTCTGGATGCCGCCGCCAGCCCCGCCGAAGCGATCACCCGGATCGACCGATTTGTCTGCGATATCAAGGAAAGCCAATTCGGCGACGGGTTGCATATCTACGGCCAAGCGCCGGGGGAAACCGAAGGGCTTTTGACTGCCCTCTCGGGCAAACGCGTGCAAGCTGGCCCCTCCGGTTCCCCATGGCGAGGCCGCACCGATGTGCTGCCCACCGGGCGCAACCTCTATTCGGTTGACCCCCGCGCCGTGCCGTCACGCGCGGCCCATGCCCAAGGCGTCAAGCTGGCCGAGGAACTACTGCGGCGCCATTTGCAGGATAAGGGCGATTGGCCGAAGGGGCTGGTGATCGACCTATGGGGCTCTGCCACGATGCGCACGGCGGGCGAGGAACTGGCGATGGCGCTGCATCTGGCGGGGCTTGCGCCGAAATGGGATGAGGGGTCAGAGCGGGTTTCGGGGTTTGAAATCCTGCCCCTCGCGCTGCTGGATCGCCCCCGCATTGACGTGACGCTGCGCGTCTCGGGCCTGTTCCGCGACGTGTTCGGCGGGCTAAGCCAGTTGTTCGACGCCGGGGCCACAGCGCTGTCACAACGCGACGAAGCCGCCGACATGAACCCCTATCTCGCCGCCGGCCCGCGGGTGTTTGGCCCGAAGCCGGGGCTGTATGGCATGGGGATGGAGCCTGCTTTGGAGGATTACACCCCCGAAGGCCGTGCGGCAGCGGGGGAGGCGTGGCTGTCTGGGTCTGACTGGACTGTGGATGCCAAGGGCCAAACCCAACACAACCGCGCCGCTTTGGAGGATCGTCTGCGCGGGGCTGATGGCTATGCCCATGTGCAGGATCTGGTGGAAACCGATATCCTGCTTGCCCCGGATTATGCGTCGCATGAGGGCGGTTTCGCCGCAGCCATGGCCGCGATCGGGGCTGATGAACCCGCGCTCTATCACATCGACGCCACCCGCCCGGACGCGCCGAAAGCCCGGCTTGTGGCCGAGGAAATCGGACGCGTCGTGCGCGCCCGTGCCGCCAACCCGGATTGGGCCAGTGGTATGATGCGGCATGGTTTCCGGGGCGCAGCCGAAGTGACTGCAACCTTGGATAACCTTGGAGCGTATGCGCATCTGACCCGCGCTGTGCCGGCGCATCTGTTTGATTTATATCACGAAGCCACCCTTGGCCGTGCTGATCTGGTGGCCTTTATGGAGACGGAAAACCCCGCCGCCCTCGCCGCCCTACGCGCCCGTTTTCAGGCCTTGGCTGACGCGGGCCTGTGGATCACCCGCCGCAATTCCATCGCCGCGATGATGGGGGCAGAGGAATGACCACATCTCCCATCATTCAAGGCTGGTGCCCCGGAGCCCTGCGCCCGATGCAATCTGGCGATGGCTTGGTCGTCCGCGTCCGCCCGCGCGCGGGTCGATTGATCCCCGATCAAGCACGCGGTATTGCCCAGCTTGCGGCCCTTCACGGCAACGGGCTGATTGATCTGTCCTCGCGTGCCAATGTGCAACTGCGCGGTGTAACCCCGGCCAGCCATCCCGCATTGATCGACGGTCTGCGCGGACTTGGCCTGATTGATACCAGCGCCGAGGCGGAAGCGCGCCGCAACATCATCGTATCGCCGCTCTGGGCGCAGTCTGATCCCACCCAGAGCCTTGCGGTCGCGTTGATGGCAGCCCTTGCCGCCGCCGATGCCCCCAATTTGCCGGGGAAATTCGGTTTCGTGCTCGACACCGCCGCCCAGCCGGTCTTGCGCGACGTCTCGGCAGATATCTGGCTGGAAACCGGGGCAGAGGGTTTGCTGCTGGCCACCCAAAGCCCGCTCGCCAAAGCCGTGACCGTTGAAACCGCCATACCCGAGGCCATCGCCTTGTCGCAGTGGTTCATCGCCCAAGGGGGCGTGACCGAGGGCAGGGGGCGGATGGCAAGCCTGCTGAAACACCATGCTTTGCCCGAAGGCTTCACCACCCCGCGCCTGATTGCAGCCACACAGCCCATGCCCGGTATGCAGCCGCAGGGCCAACTGGTCGGCTTCGAGTTCGGACAAATGCAGGCGGACACTTTGGCAGCGCTCGCTGATCTTGGCCCCTTGCGTGTCACGCCTTGGCGGATGCTGCTGATCGAGGGGCTGACCGAGGCCCCGCAGATCCCCGGCCTGATCACCCGCGCCGATGATCCGATGCTGCGCGTCATCGCCTGCACCGGGGCCCCCGGTTGCTTGCAGGCCCATGCCGCCACCCGCCCGCTTGCCCGCGCGCTGGCGCCGAAGCTGACCGAGACGCTGCATGTCTCGGGCTGTGCCAAGGGTTGTGCCCATCCCGGTCCGGCACCGCTTACCCTCACCGCCACCCCCACAGGCTTCAATCTTATCCGCAACGGCACCGCCTCTGGCACTCCGCTGCGCGACGGGCTATCCGCCGCTGACCTCACTGAAACCCATATCCTGACCGAGATCCCCTGATGCCGCACAGCTACATCACCGATGGCGCCGAGATTTACCGCCAATCCTTCGCGATGATCCGGGCCGAGGCCGATCTGGCCCGCTTTACACCGGAAGAAGAAATCGTCGCGGTGCGGATGATCCACGCTGCCGGGATGGTCGGGCTTGAGGCCTTTATCGCATTCTCCGAAGGCATGGCGGTTGCGGCGCGGGCGGCGCTGGAGGCAGGTGCGCCGATCCTCTGCGATGCGCGGATGGTGTCCGAAGGCGTGACGCGCGGACGGATGCCTGCGGGCAATCAGGTGATCTGCACTTTGCATGACCCTGCGGTGATCGCTTTGGCCAAGGAGATGGGGAACACCCGCTCTGCCGCCGCCTTGGAACTGTGGCGGCCGTATCTGGAAGGCGCGGTTGTTGCCATTGGCAACGCCCCCACCGCGCTGTTCCACCTGCTGAATATGCTGGAAGACCCCAACTGCCCGCGCCCTGCCGCGATCATCGGCTGCCCGGTCGGTTTCATCGGCGCGGCGGAATCGAAAGCGGCCTTGATGGAGGTGCTTCCCGTGCCGTCGCTGATCGTGCGCGGGCGGCTGGGCGGCTCTGCGATCACCGTGGCCGCGATCAACGCGCTTGCAAGCCGGGTGGAGTGAATGGGCAAGATCATCTGCACGGGCCTTGGCCCCGGCGACCCCGATCTGATCTCGGTGAAGTCTGACCGCCTGATCCGGGCGGCGGCGCATGTCGCCTATTTCCGCAAGGCAGGCCGGGCCGGGCAGGCGCGGCAGATCGTGCAGGGAATGCTGGCGGCAGGTGTTGTCGAATATGCGATGGAATATCCCGTCACCACGGAAATGCCCTTCGACAGCCCCGAATATAACGAGGCTCTGGCGCGGTTCTATGATGATTGGGCTGACCGTCTGGCTTTGGTCGCCCAGACCGAAGATGTGATCGTGCTGTGTGAGGGCGACCCGTTCTTCTACGGCTCGTTCATGCACCTGCACACCCGTCTGCAAGGGCGTGCCGAGGTCGAGGTGATCCCCGGCATTACTGGTATGACGGGTTGTTGGAACGCCGTCGGCACCCCCTTCACCTGGGGCGATGATGTACTGTCGGTGCTGATGGCGACGCTGCCCGAGGCCGATCTGATCCACCATATGCAGCGCTCTGACGCCATGGTGATCATGAAAACCGGCCGCAACCTGCCGAAAGTCCGCGCCGCTTTGGAAACCACCGGGCGGCTGAGCGATGCGTGGCTGGTCGAGCGCGGCACCATGCCGACCCAGCGTATTGCCCGCCTTGCGGACGTTGATGCCGCCGATTGCCCCTATTTCGCCATCGTGCTGGTCCACGGCCAAGGCCGCCGCCCGGAAATCGGTGGGCTCGAATGAGCGGCTGGCTGGCAGTCGCGGGCCTTGGCCCCGGTGATGAAAATATGGTAACGCCCGAAGTCCGTATGGCGTTGGCCGAAGCCACTGATGTGATCGGCTATTTCCCTTACGTTGCTCGCGTGGCTCCACGCCCCGGCCTGAACTTGCATGGCTCGGACAACCGGGTTGAGATTGACCGCGCCGACCATGCCCTGCGATTGGCCTCTGAGGGCGGACGCGTGGTGATTGTCTCCTCCGGCGATCCCGGCGTGTTCGCGATGGCGTCCGCGCTGTTTGAGGCGCTGGAAAAGCGCCCCGACCTGCACCATCTCGACATAAAAATCCTCCCCGGCATCACCGCCATGCTCGCCGCCGCCGCCCATGCGGGCGCGCCCATGGGCCATGATTTCTGCGCCATCAACCTGTCGGATAATCTAAAGCCGTGGCCGCTGGTGGAACGCCGCCTGCGCCTTGCCGCGCAAGCCGATTTTGCCATGGGCTTCTACAACCCGCGCTCTGCCAGCCGCCCGCACCAATTCGCCCGTGCTTTAGAAATCCTGCTGGAAGAATGTGGCCCGGATCGCCTGATCACCTTCGCCCGCGCCGTCAGCACGCCCGAAGAACGCATCCAGACGGTGACACTGGCTGAGGCGACACCGGAAATGGCCGATATGCGCACTGTTGTCTTGGTCGGCAACTCCGCCACCCGCCGGGTTGGCCGTTTTGTCTACACGCCAAGGTCGGCATGAGGCAGCCAGCGCATCACCTCTGCCACCGATCCCACCACCGCCCTTGCGGGCAGGGCGGGGCGGTCGATCAGGATCACCGGCAGGTCCAAGGCGCGGGCGGCGATCAGCTTGGCTTCGGCCCCCACGCCACCTGCATTCTTGGCGACGACATGGCTTATTTTATGCTGCAGCAGCAGCGCCTTATCGCCCTCTACCTCAAAAGGCCCGCGCGCCAGCACAATCGTGCAATCGGGCAAGGGCGGCGCATCAGGCGCATCGACCAAGCGGAGCAAATAGTGGTGCGGTTTGGCAGCGAAGCCCGCGAGGTTCTGCTTGCCAATCGCCAGAAACACCCGCGCCGGGGCATCGGGCACGGCTGCAATCGCCGCCTCGATACTGCCGACATGCACCCAACGGTCGCCTGCCCCCGCCAGCCAAGGCGCGCGCTCCAGCCCCAGCAACGGCACCTCGGCCAGTCCACATGCCTCAATCGCATTGCGGCTCATCTGGGCTGCGAAAGGATGCGTGGCATCGACCACAGCGCCAATCCGTTCGGCGCGCAGATAGTCGACCAGCCCGGCCACGCCGCCAAAGCCGCCGACGCGCATCGGCAGCGGCTGCGCCACCGGGTTCTCGGTGCGCCCGGCGTAAGAGAACACCGCATCCTGCCCAGCCGCCGCCAATGCCCGCGCCAACAGGCTGGCCTCGGTGGTACCGCCCAAGAGAAGGATGCGAGTCATGGCTAGGCCTTGGGTTGCGATCATCGGTTTGGGCGAGAATGGCTTGGCGGGCCTGTCAGATGCAAGCCGGGAAGCTTTGGCACGGGCCGAAATCATCTTCGGCGGTCCGCGTCATCTGGCCTTGGTGGCGGCAGGCGACAAAGGCCGCGCTTGGCCGATCCCGTTTGCCGTGGCACCCGTGCTGGCCCACAAAGGCCAAAACGTCGCCATACTCGCCTCGGGCGATCCGTTCTGGTTTGGCGCAGGCAGCAGCCTGACCGCGCAGCTTTCCCGCGACGAGTGGCAAGCCTTCCCCGCGCCCTCGACCTTCCAGCTTGCCGCAGCCCATCTTGGCTGGAGAATGGAAGACATCACCTGCCACGGCCTGCACGCTGCCCCCTTTGCCCGCCTGCGCCCCGTGCTGACCAAAGGCGCGCGGGCGATTTGTCTGCTGCGCGACGGGGATGCCCCGCAAGCGCTCGCCGCTTGGCTGACCGATCAAGGCTTCGTTGCCGATCTGACCGTGTTGGAAGCCTTGGGCGGCCCAAACCAGCGCATCCGCCAGACCAATGCCGCCGCCTTTGCGCTGGCCGAGATCACTGCCCCGGTCGCCGTCGCCATAGAGATCACCGCTGGCAGGGGCCTGCCCCGCGCCTCTGGCCTTGACGATGCCCTGTTCGCCCATGACGGCCAGATCACCAAACGCCCGGTCCGCGCACTGACCCTCTCGGCCCTTGCCCCACGCGCGGGCGAGCTGTTGTGGGACATTGGTGCGGGTTCTGGCTCAATCTCGGTCGAATGGTGCCTCGCTGGAGGCCGTGCGGTGTCGTTTGAACTCCGCCCCGACCGCGCCGTAAACATCCGCACCAATGCCACGAACTTCGGCATTGATCACCGCCTGACCTGTATCGAAGGCCCCGCGTCCGAAAACCTTAGCACCCATCCTATCCCCGACGCGGTGTTCATCGGCGGTGGTGGCAACACGGCGCTTTACGATCAACTCTGGCAAATCCTGCCAGCAGGCACCCGCATTGTGGCAAATGGCGTCACCCTGGAAACCGAAAGCCTCCTTGCACGGCAACACGCTCAACGCGGCGGCACCCTGCTGCGTATCGACCTTGCCACAGCCGCCCCCCTGGGCCGGATGCGCGGCTGGGACGCCGCCCGCCCGGTGGTGCAGTGGAGCGTCATCCGATGATCGTCGCAGGCTTGGGCTTTCGCAAAGATGCCGGGATCGACAGCCTGCGTGATGCTTTGGCGCGCGTCGGAGGTCATACCGCTCAGGCCCTCGCCACCGCCGAGGATAAGGCTGAAGCTGCGGTGATCTGTGCGCTTGCTGCGGAAACATCGCTTCCTCTCTACGCCATTCCGCTGAACGTGCTGCGCAACCAGCCCACCCTCACCCAATCCGCCCGTGTCTTGGCACGCTACGGCACCGGCAGCCTTGCCGAAGCCGCAGCCCTCGCCGCCGCTGGCCCCGGCGCGCGGCTGTTAGGCCCGCGTGTCACATCCCAAGACGGCAAGGCCACCGCCGCCCTTGCCGAAAGGAGCATATCATGACCATCCATTTCATCGGCGCAGGCCCCGGTGCGCCCGATCTGATCACCCTGCGCGGGCGCGATCTGATCGCCTCCAGCCCGGTCTGCCTTTATGCCGGATCTTTGGTGCCGCAAGCCCTGCTGGCGCATTGCCCCCCCGGTGCGAAGATCATCAACACCGCCCGGTTGTCGCTGGATGAGATCATAACGGAACTCGCCGCCGCCCATGCCGCCGGCCAAGATGTGGCCCGCCTGCATTCCGGCGATCTGTCGGTGTGGTCGGCGATGGGCGAGCAACTCCGCCGCCTGCGTAGCTTAAATATCCCCTATGACGTCACCCCCGGCGTGCCGTCCTTCGCCGCCGCTGCCGCCGCCTTGGCGACGGAATTGACCCTGCCGGGCCTGACGCAATCTGTCGTCCTCACCCGCACCTCTGGCCGCGCCACTGCGATGCCAGACCGTGAAAACCTGCCCGCCTTCGCCGCGACCGGAGCCACGCTTGCGATCCATCTTTCGGTGCATGTGCTTGAAAAGGTTGTCGCAGACTTGACCCCGCACTACGGCCCCGATTGCCCCGTCGCCGTGGTCTGGCGCGCAACCTGGCCGGATGAGCGCATCGTCCGCGCCACGCTGGCCACCCTGCAAACCGCCATAGGTGCGGAAATGGAACGCACCGCGCTGATCCTTGTTGGCCCGGCTTTGGCCGCCGAAGGCTTCGAGGAAAGCCGCCTTTACGCGGGCGACTACGACCGCCGCTTCCGCCCGGTTGGCACCGACCCCCGCTTCCCGGACGCCAAATGACACCGCCCGGCCTCCTCATCTCCGCCCCCGCCTCTGGCACTGGTAAGACCACGCTGATGCTGGGCCTGCTCGCCGCCTTCCGCGCCCAAGGGCTGAAGGTGCAGCCGTTCAAATCCGGCCCCGACTATATCGACCCCGCTTTTCACGCCGCCGCCTCTGGCCGCGCTTCGGTCAATCTGGACAGTTGGGCGATGACCCCGGCGCGGATCGCGGGCCTCGCCTCGGTCGCCGCAGATGCCGATCTGATCTTGGCGGAAGGTTCGATGGGCCTGTTCGATGGCGTCGCCAAACCGGGGGAATTTGGCAGCGGAGCCAGCGCCGATATCGCGGTGATGATGGGTTGGCCGGTGGTGCTGGTGCTGGATGTCTCGGGCCAAGCGCAATCCGCTGCCGCCGTCGCCAAGGGCTTCCAACTGCTGCGCCCCGAGATGCCCTTCGCGGGGGTTGTGTTAAACCGCGTCGCCTCACCGCGCCACGAAGCCCTCGTGCGGGCAGGGATGGAGGCCGCAGGTATTCCCGTGCTGGGCGCACTCCCCCGCCGCGCCTCGATTGAACTGCCCGAACGCCATTTGGGCCTCGTGCAAGCCGAGGAACAGCCGCATCTGCACGCCCTGCTGGCCGAGGCCGGGGCCTTTATTGCCGAACACCTCAACCTCGACACCCTGCGCGCCGCTGCCCGTGGCCATCTGTCGCCTGCCCAACCGCTGCGGATCATTCCCCCCGCCAGCCGCATCGCCCTTGCGAGAGACGCTGCGTTTTCCTTTGTCTACCCGCATCTTCTGGCCGGATGGCGCGCGGCGGGGGCGACGATCCTGCCGTTCTCCCCTCTGCAAGATGAGGCCCCAGACCCTTCGGCAGAGACCTGCTGGCTGCCCGGAGGCTACCCCGAACTGCACGCCGGAAAACTCGCCGCCAACGCCAATTTCCGCCAATCCCTGCAAGCCTTTGCCCAAACAAAACCCGTGCATGGCGAGTGCGGCGGCTATATGGCGATGGGTGCGGGCCTGATTGACGCCCAAGGCCAGCGGCATGAAATGGCAGGGCTTCTCGGGCTGGAGACCAGCTTTGCGAAGCGTCGGATGCATCTTGGCTACCGCCTCGCCAAAACCCACGCGCCCCTCGCGGGCCATCCCGCCCAGACCCGCCTGCGCGGCCATGAATTTCACTACGCCACCATCCTCGCCCAACCCGACGCAGCCCTTGCGCATGTCAGCGATGCGACCGATACCCTTGTGCCTGAGACGGGTTCGCTCCGCCTGCAAGCGGGGGGCGGGCAATCCTCGGGCACCTTCTTCCATTTGATCGCAGAGGCGACATGACCGGCTTTGTTTCCTTCGTCTCCTCCGGCCCCGGCGACCCGGAGCTTTTGACGGTCAAGGCCGTGCAACGGTTGCAAGCCGCCGAGGTCGTGCTGTTTGACGATCTGTCCTCGGGACCGATCCTTGGCCATGCCGCGCAAGCCGATCTGATCGCGGTGGGCAAACGGGCAGGGCGGCCCTCGCCGAAACAAGATCACGTCAGCCGCCTGCTGGTCGATCACGCTTTGGCGGGGCAGCGGGTTGTGCGCTTGAAATCCGGCGATTGCGGCATGTTCGGGCGGCTGGAGGAGGAAATCGTCGCCCTGCAAGCCGCTGGCATTGCTTACGAAATCATCCCCGGCGTCACCTCTGCCTCTGCCGCCGCCGCCGCCGCAGGCATCCCGCTGACCCGCCGTCTGACCGCGCGGCGCGTGCAATTCATCACCGGGGCGGATGTGACAGGCAGCCTGCCGGAAAGCACCAATATGGCCGCCTTGGCTGATCCGATGGCGACCACCGTGGTCTATATGGGCCGCCGCACCTTCGCCGATCTCGCCGCCCGTCTGATCGCGCACGGCCTGCCCGCCGACACGCCTGCGCTGTTGGCCGAGGCCGTTTCAACCCCCGATCAGCAGATCAGCCGCCACACCATTGCCAGCCTTGCGATCCATCTGCAAACCGCAACCAGCCCGCATCCGGCGCTGATCTTTTACGGCCCCTTGGCCGAGTTCCCGGCATGAGGCTTTACGTCTGCACCCTGTGCCAGTTGGGCCGCGCGGGCTTTGCCGACACCCTGCGCGACGCCATGCCCGCCAATGTCGAAGTGCTTGAAATCGAATGTATGTCCGGCTGCACCCGCGACCAAACCGTGGCCTTCCGGGCGGATGGCAAAACCGCCTATCTGTTCGGCGACATCACCGCCTCTGACCTCCCCGAGCTTGAAAATTTCGCCCGTCTCTATGCAGCCTCCCCCAACGGCAATTTCCCCGATGCCCGCGTGCTGGGAAATCTGCGCAATAAGGCCATCGCGCGTATTCCGGCCTAAGCGCACGGCCCCTGCGCCACTCTTCTGTCCAAAGTGTCGGCCATGCACCTTTATAAGCCGCATTTCCGCTTGACCCAAACCGGGGCATAGGTGACTGATGACAGGGCATGGTGTTCTAAAAACGCAAAGCGTCTGGACTGAAACGAGAATGAGGAATGGGTGGACCAATCGGCACCCCAAGCCTCAGCCGCCCCCGCGACTGTATGCGGTGAGCGGCCTTCCGATGCGCCACTGGCCTTAGGGCTGGGAAGGCGGAAGGTCGCTACGACCCGCGAGCCAGGAGACCGGCCGTGCAAAGAAACGCTAAACACCGTCGGGTGTGACGGTATGGAGAGTAAGATGACCACGAAGACCCTCGCTTCCAGCAAAGCCACCGCGCTGATGTCCGTGCTGTTTGTTGCAATGCTCGGCACCGCAACCGTGTTCCTCAGCGGTTTTGCCTATTCGCAAACCCTGCATGACGCCGCCCATGACGTGCGGCACGCGTCCGGCTTCCCCTGCCACTGAAGCCATGATCCAACGTATGCTGACCAGCGCGGTGTTCGCTGGTTTTGCAGCAGGCCTGCTTGCGGCCCTGCTGCATTTCGCATTCGTGCAGAAACTGATCCTTCTGGGCGAAGACTATGAAACCGGCGCCTTGGTGCATTTCAACGGGGTCGCCGCAGGCGGTCACGCCGATGATCACGACCATGCTGCCCCCGAAACCCCTGCGGCAGATGCCACAACGACCGCGCCGACAACGCCCGAAGCGCCTGCCGCTGTCGAGGCTGACGGCCATGCGCACAAGCATGAGGCCGCTGAAGAAGGCGGCGCATTCTCTCGCAACGTGTGGACCAGCCTGTTCTACGGCTTTGAGTTCGTCGGCTATGCCCTTGTTCTGGTGGCAGGCTATGGCTTGGCTGACGCGTTCGGCAAACGCGTGACCTTGCGCGAAGGCCTGCTCTGGGGCATCGCGGGCTATGCCGCCTTCCAACTCGCCCCGGCGATGGGGCTAGAGCCTGAACTGCCTGGCACCATGGCCGCTGATCTCGCCGCGCGCCAGATCTGGTGGATCGGCACCGCGCTCTGCACCGCCGCCGCTTTGGGCCTGCTGGGCTACGGCAAAGGGGTTGCTTCGGTGATCGGCGCGGTTTTGCTGTTGGCCATCCCGCATGTGATCGGCGCGCCCGAGCTGGAAAGCTATTCCGGTGTGGCTCCGCCCGAACTGGCCTCAAGCTTCGCGGCGCGGTCGTTGGGGGTTGGCCTGAGCGTGTGGTCGGCTTTGGGCGCGCTTTCGGGCTGGCTCTGGTCGCGGCCTCAGTAAGATGTTCAAAATCAACGCGCGCCGATCCTTGTGATTGGCGCGCGTTTTGCTGCAAATAGCGCAGCTATAGGAGGCCCCATGTTTGATCTCACCCTCATCGGCATCGGCACGGGCAATCCCGACCATCTCACGCTGCAAGCCATCAAAGCGATCAACGCCGCCGATCTGATCCTGATCCCGAGGAAGGGTGAGGGGAAGGCGGATCTGGCGGAGCTTCGTTTGGCGATCTGTCGCGATGTGCTGACCAATCCTGCGACCCGGATTGTCGAGTTTGATCTGCCGGTGCGGGATGAACGCATCGCGGACTATAAGGCGCGGGTCGAGGATTGGCACGACCGGATCGCCGGGGTTTGGAGGGCAGCGATTGGGGATGCCGCGCGGGTGGCGCTGTTGGTCTGGGGCGACCCGTCGCTTTATGATTCCACTCTGCGGATCGCGGCGCGGTTGGTGCCTGCGGAGCGGGTGAAGGTGGTGCCGGGGGTGACCTCGATTCATGCGCTGACGGCGGCGCATGGGGTGGCTTTGAATGAGATTGGGGAGCCGTTCATCGTGACGACCGGGAGAAGGCTGCGGGAGGAGGGGTTTCCGGCGGGCGTCGATACGGCGGTGGTGATGCTGGACGGGGAGTGTTCGTTTCAGAGCATCGACCCGGCTGGGATTTCGATTTGGTGGGGGGGGTATGTGGGGATGAAGGAAGAGATTATTGTCTCGGGGAAGTTGGCGGAGGTCGGCGCGCGGATCGTGAGTCTGCGGGAAAAGGCGCGGGCGGCGCATGGCTGGATTATGGATATCTATCTGCTGCGGCGGGGGTAGGTTGGGGTGGTCCCGAGTTGGGACCGTTTTTGGGGTGTTTGTTTTCAAGGGGTTGCGGGGAGGTAGTAAGGGTTTGTTAAGGTTTGGGCGTGGTGGGCTGCACCCACCCTACAGCCCTAATGCTTTGCGCAGGGCTGCATTGGCGCGGGTTTGCCAGCCTTTGCCGCCTTGTTTGAGGTTCGCCAGCACGTCGGGGTCGAGGTAGAGCGTGACGCGCTGCTTTTTCGCGGCCTCGGCCAAGGGCGGGCGACCGAGTTTGCCGTGGTGTTGCAACACTGCGACCAGTTCGGGGAAGGCCCAGATCGGCTTGGCGCGGGCGAAGGTTTCGGCGGTCCATTCCGGGTTTTCTTCGTCTGGTTCGGATTCTCTCAGCGATTTGCCCATGCCCGTTTCTCTCTTTCATTCGCCTTTCGCAGGCTGATCAGTCGAAATCTTTCACCGCGCGGCGTAAAGATGGCGATGAACAATCGCCCGTTAATCATCCCGGTCGCCTTGAACCGCGCCTCGCCATAGTCGCGCCGGTCATCCGGGTCGATCACTGCCGTATCCAGATCAAAGTCGCCGACCATAGCAAAATCCAGCCCCCGAAGAAGCAGCGTTGCTTGGCGCTTTGGCTCGTCCCAGTCCCACATTTATATGCATACATTAAGGGGAAATGCAAGGGAGAGGATAGGGGAGGGATGGTTAAGGAAGGGTGAAGGATCAAATGGTTGCCCAACCAGTTAGCCTGTTACGGGACTGTTTGACGCGCCAGAGAATCGTAAAAGGCCCTCTGGCTTTGTTCGAAAGATTCCTTGAAGGGTTTGGTTTTAGAGTGCAATTCTTTCCAGAGGCTCCAGACCTCACTCTTACGGTCGAAACCAATGCCAAGGCTGAACTGCATTGCTTCAAGTGAAAACAACCATAGGGAAGCTACATCCGAGAGTATGCGGCAGACATGACTTAAATCTTTCAGTCGATTTTCTTCGGAGTTTCGCGTGGCATGATCATACATTAAATCTAACGCCACATCATCAGCATGGCATAGATGGCTTTGCATACCATACATATGGGATAAACCGGCTACTCCATCTAACGGAGAGAAATCCTTTGAATTATTTTCAAGATACCTGATAATCTCCGAAAAAGACCATTTCCCTTCCAGTTCGCGGCGTTTTGCTTTGTTTTCGGTGGATTTTGAAAAAATATCCTCGCGCTGAAAAGTTGAGAGAATCTCCGAGTCTGTTTGAGAACCAAAACGATTTGCCATGTCGAGCGCTTTTGCTGATCGACTAATTTTCTTCTGGTTGTGCATTTCAGCGAAGTCTCCCCAAAATTCTTCAATGAGGAGCTTTCTGCTTTCAGGGCTACGATAGCAAATAAACCAAATCTTTGCGTTTGCCTCGTAAAAACTCCTCAGAACAATCTCTGCATCCCAAAGGTATCCGTTAAAAAGCAGGAAAGATATAGACTGACTTCTGCCGCCAATAAAGAAGAAGAAGCTCTTCAAAGTGGCAATGCTATGATCGGGGTGCTCTACGCTGCCAATGGTTTTTGCTATTTCGTCTCTTGTTCGGCTGACGCATCGCAGAAACACGTCCTGAACATCTGCGATTCCAAACTCCCCCTCACTCAAACATCCAACTCCTCCACAAACCGGGCATTCTCCTGAATATACTGGAACCGCAACTCCGGCTTCTTCCCCATCAGCCGCTCTACCAGATCGCCGGTCTCGCCCGGTGCGTCCTCGTCGATGCTCACCCGGATCAGTTTGCGGGTGGCGGGGTTCATGGTGGTGTCTTTCAGGTCTTTGGCGTCCATCTCGCCCAAGCCCTTGAAGCGTTGCACGTCGATTTTACCTTTTCCACCCAAACCCTTGGCCAGCCAAAGCTCTTTTTCGGCATCGTCTGCGACGTAAAGACGCCGCGCGCCTTGGGTCAGGCGATACAAAGGAGGGCAGGCGAGATACAAATGGCCTTTGTCGATCAGCGGGCGCATTTGGGTGAAGAAGAAGGTCATCAGCAGGCTGGCGATATGCGCGCCGTCGACATCGGCGTCGGTCATGATGACGATTTTATCGTAGCGCAGGTCGTCGACTTTGAAGCGGCTGCCCATTTGCACGCCAAGGGCTTCGCAGATGTCGCGGATTTCGGAATTGTCGTTGAGTTTACCCGAGGCCGCGCCCAGCACGTTGAGGATTTTACCCTTCAGCGGCATGATGGCTTGGGTTTCACGATCACGCGCGCCTTTGGCCGAGCCACCCGCCGAGTCCCCTTCCACAATAAACAATTCGGTATTATCGCGGGTTTTGCTGGAGCAATCGGTCAGTTTCCCCGGCAGGCGCAGTTTTTTTGTGGCGGTCTTGCGCTGGGTTTCTTTCTCTTGCTTGCGTTTCAGGCGTTCTTCGGCGCGCAGGATCAGGAAATCCATGATCGCGCCGGCGGATTTGGAATCCGACACCAGCCAGTTGTCAAAGTGATCGCGCACGGCGTTTTCAACGTAGCGGGTGGCTTCTTCGGTGGCCAAGCGGTCTTTGGTTTGGCCGACGAATTGCGGCTCTCGGATGAACACCGATATGAGGGCACAGCCTCCGGCGAGCATATCGTCGCGGGTGATCAGTTCGGCTTTGCGGTTTTTGGTGAGATCGCCGTAGGCGCGGATGCCTTTCAGGATCGCGCTCCAAAAGCCGAATTCATGGGTGCCGCCTTCGGGGGTGGGGACGGTGTTGCAATAGGAATGCAGGAAGCCGTCGCGCACCGGGCTCCAGTTGATCGCCCATTCGACCGAGCCGGGGACTTGGAATTTTTCCTGGAACGACACTTTGCCCGCGAAGGGGCGGTCGGCGTAGGTGGTTGTTTTCTCGAGCGTATCTGCAAGGTAGTCGGCGAGGCCGCCGGGGAAGTGGAAGGTGGCCTCTAGCGGGGTGTCGCCGTCGGGGATGGCGGATTTCCAACGGATTTCGACGCCGGAAAACAGGTAGGCCTTGGAGCGGACCATGCGCAGGAGGCGCGAGGGTCGGAAGTGGTGGGAGCCGAAGATTTGCGCGTCGGGGTGAAAGGTGACGGAGGTGCCGCGGCGGTTGGGGGCGGCGCCGATTTTCTGGATCGGGCCTTGCGGTTTGCCGCGGGAGAATTCCTGCGCGTAGAGTTCCTTGTTCTTGGCGACCTCGACATACATGCGGTCGGAGAGGGCATTGACCACCGAGGAGCCGACGCCGTGCAAACCGCCGGACGTCTCGTAGGCTTTGCCGTTGAATTTGCCGCCCGAGTGCAGCGTGCAGAGGATGACTTCCAGCGCGGATTTGTCGGGGAATTTCGGGTGTGGATCGACCGGGATGCCGCGGCCATTGTCGCGCACGGTGAGGGAGCCATCGGCGTGGAGTTCGACCTCGATGCGGTTGGCATGGCCTGCAACGGCTTCGTCCATCGAGTTGTCGATGATCTCGGCGGCGAGGTGGTGGTAGGCGCGCTCGTCAATGCCGCCGATATACATGCCGGGGCGCAGGCGCACGGCCTCTAGCGGTTCAAGGACCTCGATCGAGGAGGCGTCGTAGGTGTCGGGCGTGCCGGAGAGAAGGTCGTTGGCCATGCGTGCTCGATTCTTGTTATGCGGCTTGTTGCAGTGCTTAGAGCAGATGCGGGGGAGGGCGCGCAAGATGTGGGGTCAGCTGTGGGTGCGCAGCCAATGGGCGAGTTCGCCTTCGTCGAGCAGACCTTGGGCGGCGCGGATGATGGTGGGGCCGATTTCAGTGGCTGTCCAGGTTATCTGGATGCCATTGAAGGCGAGGGCTGCGTTCATCGCGCGGAAAGCGGTGCGTTTGTTGGCATCGTTGAAGCAATGGACTTGCGCGATGGCGATGGCATTGGCGGCGGCAAGATCGAAGGCGTCGTCAATCATGCCGTAGGCGAGGCGGTTGTCGACGCGCCCCAATGCGCCTTCGAGGGATTTGTTCAGCGCACGGCCCTGCAATTCGTCGGGGTTGAGCACGGCATCATGGATGGCCTCGACCAGTTCGGGGGTGAGCAGGCGGAAGGTCATTTGTCTTTCAGATAGTCGAGCACGGGTTGCACGGCGTCGCGGGTGGCGGCCAGATGCGACATCAATTCCTCACGCGTGATCGGAGTGTGATCAACCTTGCCGACAGCTTCGGCGGGCACCAGATAGCCTACGAGGGCCGAGTTTTTCAGGATGGCTACGGGTTGGCCGCCGGCGCGGTCAAAGACCTTTTGCGGCTCGCGCAGTTGGGTCATGGTGCAGATCTGGGGTGTGGCGAGGCGGGTCATGGCGGGCTCCTGTGATGTGCGGTGAAATATACACTGAAATGTACAAAATGCAAGGAGAGTGCGATGCGGGTGATGGTGACAGGCGGGTCGGGCAAGGCGGGGCGGCATGTGGTGGCGTACCTCGCGGCGCATGGGCATAAGGTTTTGAACGTGGACCGGGTGGCGCTGCGGCATCCCGGCGTGGCGGATTTGAACGCGGATATTTGCGACTCGGGGCAGATGTTCAATGCGATGGCTGCGCATATGGACGGGGCGGAATTGGATGCGGGGGCGGCGCCGCGGTTTGATGCGGTGGTGCATTTTGCCGCGGTGCCTGCGCTGATGTTGCAGGCGGAGAATGAGACTTACCGCGTCAATGTGATGGGCACCTATAATGTGCTGGAGGCGGCTTGCAAGCTGGGCATTCCGAAGGTGATCATTGCTTCGTCCGAGACGACCTATGGGGTTTGTTTTTCCAATGGGATTGTCGACCCAAAAGTGCTGCCGCTGGAGGAGGATTACGACATTGATCCGATGGACAGCTATGGCATGTCAAAGAAGGTCAATGAGGCGACGGCGCGGAGTTTTCAGCGGCGGTTTGGCACTGATATTTATGCGCTGCGGATCGGCAATGTGATCGAGCCGCAGGAGTATAAGACGCGGTTTCCGGGGTTCTTTGCAGAGCCGGGGCAGCGGCGGCGGATCACCTT
>CAYLYV010000081.1:0-20985 GCA_964387655.1 uncultured Cypionkella sp.
AGCTTTCCGGCGGCCAGCGTCAGCGCGTCGCCATTGGCCGCGCGATTGTGCGCGACCCGCAGGTGTTCCTGTTTGACGAACCGCTGTCGAACTTGGATGCCGCGTTGCGGGTGCAGACCCGGTTGGAAATCGCCAAGTTGCACCACTCGATGTCTGACGTGACGATGATTTACGTAACGCACGATCAGGTCGAAGCGATGACCTTGGCCGACCGGATCGCCGTGCTGCGCGATGGGCGGCTGGAGCAGGTCGGCTCGCCCGCCGAACTTTATGAACGCCCGAATTCGATCTTCGTCGCGGGCTTCATCGGCAGCCCGAAGATGAACTTCCTGACCGGGAAATTCGCCACCGATCACGGCTGCACCACGTTGGGCATCCGCTCGGAACATATCGACGTGGTCGAGGGCGGCTTGTGGACGGGGACGATTGTGCATGCCGAAGATCTGGGCAGCGACAATTATCTGTTCGTGGAAGTCGGCTCGGATGAGCCTTTGATCGTGCGGCGTGAGGGCAAACTGACCATGAAGGTGGGGGATACCGTCTCGCTGTCGCCGAAGGCTGGCCAGTTGCACAAGTTCGATCAGAACGGCAAGCCGATCCGCTGAAATTCTGAACACCCATCCGCCGCGCCCCGGTGTCGGGGCGCGGCAGCTTAGAGAAGGAGCATGCCATGAGCATCCGTGTCACCGTTTGGGGCGAGAACGTCCACGAACAGAAAAACAAAGTTGTGTCAGGGATTTACCCGCTGACCATGCATGGCACGATTGCCGCAGCACTGAACAAGGCCGAGGGAATTTCGGCCACCACCGTGACCTTGCAGGACGCCGAACACGGGCTGACGGCGGAAAAGCTGGCCGCGACCGATGTGCTGATCTGGTGGGGCCATGCGGCGCATGGCGATGTCGATGACGCGATTGTCGAGCGGGTGTGCAATGCGGTTTGGGGCGGCATGGGGATCATCTTTCTGCATTCGGCGCATTTCGCCAAGCCGTTCAAACGCCTGATGGGCGCGCCGTGCAACCTGACCTGGCGTGAGGCGGGCGAGCGGGAACGGCTGTGGGTGACAAGCCGTCAGCATCCGATTGCAGCGGGCCTACCGGATCATTTTGAGCTGGAATACGAGGAAATGTATGGCGAGCCGTTTGGCGTGCCGGAGCCTTTGGAAACCGTGTTCGTGTCGTGGTTTGCGGGCGGCGAAGTGTTCCGCTCGGGCCTGACCTACAAGCGCGGTGCGGGGAACATCTTCTACTTCCGTCCGGGGCATGAGACCTATCCGACCTACCACGACGCCAATGTGCAGCGGGTGATCTCGAACGCGGTGAAATGGGCCTATAACCCGAATGTGCGGATCGCCAACCCCGGTGACGCGCCGAATACGCCCGTCGACAAAGCGTTGGAGCCGATTACCGAGCGCGGCCCGCGCCTGCACCATGACGGCGAGGCGGGGTATCGGTGATGGCGAAACCCGTTCGTATCCTGATCCTCGGCACCGGCGGCATGGCGGCCAACCACGCCGACAGTTTCAAGGAGATTGAAGGTGTCACGCTGGTTGGTGGCATCGACACAAGGCCCGCGCAACTGGCGGAGTTCTGTGATCGCTACGGTATCGCGGGACGGTTCGCCTCGATTGACGAAGCGATTGCGTGGGGGCAGTTTGACGCGGTCACCAACGTCACACCAGATGCCGCACATTACGCCACCACCCTGCCGTTTCTGGCGGCGGGCAAGCATGTGCTCTGCGAAAAGCCGCTCGCCACGTCTGAGGCGCAAGCCGATGCGATGGCCGCAGCGGCGGCCAAGGCGGGCGTGGTGAACATGGTCAACCTCAGCTATCGCAATGTGGCGGCCTTGCAGAAGGCGGCGGCGATGGTGCGCGAGGGCGCCATCGGCACCGTGCGGCATTTTGAGGCGAGCTATCTGCAAAGCTGGCTGACCCAACCGGCTTGGGGCCATTGGGACAAAGAAAGCCAATGGCTGTGGCGGCTGTCGACCAAGCATGGCTCCAAGGGGGTGCTGGGTGATGTCGGCATCCATATCCTTGATTTCGCAACCTTTATCGCCGGGCAAGCGGCGGTTGAGGTCTCGTGCCGGCTCGCCACCTTCCACAAAGCGCCGGGCGATCAGATTGGCGAATACCCGCTCGATGCCAATGACAGCGCCACCATGCAGATCGTACTGGAGAATGGCGCGCTTGGCACGGTGGCGGCGACGCGGTTTGCGTCAGGTCATCTGAACGATCTGCGTTTGCGGATTTACGGCGACAAGGGCGGGCTGGAGGTCTGCTGGGAGAAGAACGTAAGCTCGCTGCGCGCCTGTCTTGAGGCTGATTTGCAAACAGGCCAGTGGCATGATGTGGAAGCGCCGGTTTTGGCGACGATCTACGAGCGCTTTATCGCCGCGATCCGGGGTGAAGGCGCTGCCGACCCCGATTTTGCGCGGGGGGCGGCGTTGCAACGCCTGCTGGATCGGGCGGAGCAATCGGCAGGGCAAGCCGGGATCAGTCTGAAGGTCTGATCCCGCTTTATCCGCCGCAAGCGGAGGCGCCCCCAGCGCCTCTGCTTGATTGGTATCAAGGCGGGCGGATCGCCGAGGTGGCAAAGTGGCCTTGCATATCGTGCAAGGAGCAGATGATGTCACGTTTGTTGATGATAATTTTTTCGATGGTTTCGACGACTCTGATGGGGGTGGGCGTGATCGTCGCTCTGACCACGGGCTATGTCAGCCTGAAGCCCATCCTTCTGGCCGCAACCGTCGGCTTTGCGCTGGCTTTGCCGGTGTCTTGGTTGATCGCGAAGCGATTGGCGTAGGGCGCGACGGAAGATCGGCGGTCCAGCGTATACGTTTTCGGCTGTGTTTGAAAGGATACCGCATGTCGGCTCTCAAGGGCTATTCCGCCAGCCAAATCGCGCTGCATTGGCTGGTGGCCGTCTTGATCCTGTTCCAACTGATTTTCGGCGAAGATATGGGCGGCGCTTGGCGTGCGGTGCGGCAGGGGGTGGCTCCTGATATGACCCTCTGGGTCTGGGCGCATATCGGGGTGGGGATCGCAGTGCTGGTGTGTGCGCTGTGGCGGCTGGCTTTGCGGTTCAGCCGTGGCGCGCCAGAGGCACCGCAGGCACCGCTGCTGACGATGGCTGCGGCGCGTTGGGGGCATTGGGCGCTTTATGCGGTGATGCTGCTGGCCCCAATCACGGGCCTTGCGGCTTGGTTTGGCGGTGTGGCGACGGCGGCGGAGGTGCATGAATGGTTCAAGCCGGTGATGATCGTGCTGGTCGCAGGGCATGTGGTGGCAGCACTGTATCATCAGTTTATCCGCAAAGACAGGCTACTGTTGCGGATGAAGCGCCCGCTGGACTGAGGCGCGCGGCCTGCGCCAAGCCGGAAAACGAGGTTTTCCGTGCACGATTTTTGGGGCAAAAATCGGTTTGGATCAGGCGTTCAGGAAAACCTGCACCGCCTGCTCAAACTCACGCGGGCGCTCGGCGTGCAGCCAATGGCCTGCGCCGGGCAGTTTCGCGAAATGCGATTTCGGGAACAGGTTGCGGATGGTGTCGCGGTACTCTGGCTTGACGTAATGCGACAAGGCCCCGGTCAGAAACAGCGTGTGGCCGTCAAAGTGCCCTGCGGTTTCGGGCCAGCCGACGATCAGCGGCATCTGATCTTCCAGCACATCCAGATTCAGCCGCCAGACCGGAGGCTGCGCTTTAAGATCCAGAGATTGCAGGAAAAACGCCCGCAGGGCAGGGTCCGGGATCGTCGCGCTGAGCCTGCGATCAGCCTCACTGCGCGCGGTCAGACCCGTCAAATCCAACTGCCGCATCGCGTCGATATACTGCGTCTGGTCGTGGGCGTAGGCCACAGGCGCAATATCCGCCACCACCAGCTTGCGCAGCAAATCGGGCCGGGTCAGCGCCAGTTGCATCGAAGCCTTGCCGCCCATCGAATGGCCCAGGACATCCATTGGTGCGCCCAAAGACGTGATCACCTCGGCCAGATCGTCCGCCATATCGGGGTAGCTTTGCGTCGCAGCCCTCGGGCTTTGGCCGTGGTTGCGCATATCAACCACATGCACCGCGCGAATATCGGCCAGATGCCGGGCGATGACGCCCCAGTTGCGGGCAGAGCCGAACAGCCCATGCACGATCAGCAGATCGGGCAAACCGGAGTCAGGCGCGGTGGCGGGATAGGTGGTGATCGCAAGCATGTGGCTTTGATAGCGCGTGCAGAGAGTTTCGGCCAGAGCAGTTGAAGCCCTGGCGTGGCAGCGATAAGGTCCGGCGATGTCAAAAGGAAGTGCTACATGACCGGAGTGCCAATTCAGCAGATGGCCGACCGCGTGGCGGGTCTGATGGGGCAGCGCCTGCGGGTGCGCGGCACGGGCCTTGGTGAGAAGCTGCGCAAGGGCGGGCGGTTGCTGCCGCGTCGGGTGCGGGCGGCGGCAGAGGTTTTGCAGACTGGTGCGGTGATGGCGCAAAACCCCAAACTCTGGGCGCAGGTCGATCAGCAGGCGGTGGCGCAGGCCTATGACACCTGCGTGCGGCATCTGAACGGCGTCGATGGCTTTGATCGCCGCAAGGGCGCGGCTTTGGGGATGGCGGCGTCGGTGGCGTTCTCGGTGCTGGCCGTCGCGGCTTTGCTGTTTGCCGTGTTGCGGTGGCGCGGCTTTATTTGAAGCGGTTTACAACACCCGAAACGGTGGTTTCAGATCGTGGCGGGCAAAGCAAAAGGGCGCGGCTCTCCCCGCGCCCTTTGCTCAACCTGTCAGGATTATAGCCCCGGATACATCGGGAATTTCTCACAAAGCGCTTCAACGCGGGCTTTCACCGCCGCCTCAACCTCGCCGTTGCCGTCTTCGCCATTGGCGGCCAGACCATCGACCACTTCGACGATCCATTTGCCGATCTGACGGAACTCGTCTTCCCCAAAGCCGCGCGTGGTGCCTGCGGGGGTGCCGAGGCGGACGCCGCTGGTCACGGTCGGTTTTTCCGGGTCAAACGGGATGCCATTCTTGTTGCAGGTGATGTTGGCGCGGCCCAAGGCTTTCTCGGTGGCATTGCCTTTCACACCTTTCGGGCGCAGGTCGACCAGCATGACATGGGTGTCGGTGCCGCCGGTGACGATGTCGATGCCACCCTTCATCAACTCATCCGCCAAAGCTTGGGCGTTCTTGATCACCTGCCCGGCATAGGCTTTGAACTCGGGCCGCAGAGCCTCGCCGAACGCCACGGCTTTCGCCGCGATCACATGCATCAAGGGCCCGCCTTGGATGCCGGGGAAAATCGCCGAGTTCACTTTCTTGGCGATATCTTCGTTGTTGGTCAGGATCATGCCACCGCGCGGACCGCGCAGGGTTTTGTGCGTCGTGGTGGTCGCCACATCAGCATAGGGGAAGGGTGAGGGGTGATGACCGCCAGCCACAAGGCCAGCAAAGTGGGCCATATCGACCATCAGGTAAGCGCCCACCTTGTCCGCCACTTCGCGGAATTTGGCAAAGTCGATCTGACGCGGCACAGCGGACCCGCCTGCGATGATCAGCTTCGGCTTATGCTCCAAAGCCAAGGCTTCCAACTGGTCATAGTCGATGCGGCTGTCTTGCTGGCGCACGCCGTATTGAATGGCGTTGAACCATTTGCCGGATTGGTTTGGCGCGGCCCCATGGGTCAGGTGGCCGCCGGAAGCGAGGTTCATCCCCAGAATGGTGTCGCCGGGTTTCAGCAAAGCGTTGAACACGCCTTGGTTGGCTTGGCTTCCCGAATTCGGCTGCACGTTGACAAAGCCGCAGCCAAACAACTGCTTGGCGCGGTCGATGGCCAGATTTTCCGCCACGTCAACGAATTCGCACCCGCCGTAATAACGCTTACCCGGATAACCTTCGGCGTATTTGTTGGTCATCACCGAGCCTTGCGCTTCCATCACCGCGCGGCTGACGATGTTTTCCGAGGCGATCAACTCGATCTCATGGCGCTGGCGGCCGAGTTCGTTGGTGATCGAGCCGAAAAGTTCGGGGTCGCGGCTGGAAAGGCTTTCGGTGAAAAATCCGGTATCGCGGTGGGCGGTCATGGCGTCTCCTGCGGGTGATGGGCCGATTTGCAGCGGTTCTAGGCCAAGGGGGGGCTTTGGGGAAGGCAAGAAACGACGCGGAACGCGTCGGTTACGCCGTCTTGTTCACTATAGGAAACTTGTTACCGCTATCGCAAGCGCCGCCGGGGGTTGAGTTTGGCGGCAGGGCGGGCAAGGCTGCGCATCCAAGCACAAGGATTCTGCGGGTGGTGTTCAAGAAGATCGCGTTTGTGGCCAGTGCGACCCCTCCGGCGCAAGAGGCGCTGGCGGAGCTGGTGGGCTTGCATGGGCAGGTTGCACTGGATGCGGCGGATGTGGTGGTGGCTTTGGGGGGCGACGGTTTCATGCTGCAAACCCTGCATGAGACGCAGCCGCTGGGGCTGCCGGTGTATGGCATGAACTGCGGCACGGTCGGGTTTCTGATGAACACCTTCTCGGCTGATCTGCTGCCGAAACGGCTGGCGGTGGCGGAGGAGGCGGTGATCCATCCGCTCGCGATGACGGCGGTGTCGGTGGATGGATCGGTCACGCACGCGCTGGCGATCAATGAGGTGTCGTTGCTGCGGGCGGGGCCGCAGGCGGCGAAGGTGCGGATTTCGGTGGATGGTGTGGTGCGGTTGGAGGAATTGGTCTGTGATGGCGTGCTGGTGGCGACGCCTGCGGGATCGACGGCGTATAATTATTCGGCGCATGGGCCGGTGCTGCCGATTGGATCGGAGGTGCTGGCCTTGACACCGATGGCGGCGTTTCGGCCGCGAAGATGGCGGGGGGCGCTGCTTCCCAAGTCTGTGGTGGTGCGGTTTGATATTCTGGAACCCGCGAAACGGCCGGTGCGGGCGGATGCGGATAGTCGGCCTGTTACGGATGTGGTTTCGCTGGAGATCCGCTCGGAACCTGCGATCCGGCACCGGATTTTGTTTGATCCGGGGCATGGGTTGGAGGAGCGGTTGATTGTGGAGCAGTTTGCTTAAATGCAGCTTGTCCACGCGTGGACAGAATTCGCGCTGTGATAAATCAACGGGTTACGGGAGGGCTGTTTAGGAAGTGTTAACACTTGCCCGCAGCGCAACCGATTTCTGCCACAGAAATCGGCACGATTTTTTGCTTAAAAAATCGCCCTAGCGCTGGGTCCAAGCCTCAATCTTGCGGTAGAGCGTCGAGGGCGACAGTTCCAGCACCCTTGCGGCTTTCGGCACCGAGCCGTTGTGTTGGGCAAGCGTGGCTTCGATCACCAGACGCTCGATCTCTGCCAAGGGACGGCCGAGCAGCGCGTCGAGGCCGAGCGGCTCTGGTTGGCTGGGTGGCTCGCTTGGATGGGCCGGGCGCTGCGCGATCAGCAGGTCTTGCGCCTGCTGCGGCAGGCTGGCGGGCAGCATGGCAGAGGTCAGCACACCGCCCTCATGCAGCACCGCGACGTTGCGGATCACGTTCAGCACTTGTCGCACATTGCCGGGCCAAGGCAGGCGGCGGAACAGCGCGCGCACATCGGGAGCGATGCCGTCAAAATGCTTGCCCTCCTCCTGCGCAAAGCGGGCCAGCGCCGTTTCGGCGATCTCAATCACATCATCGCCACGCTCGCGCAACGGCGGCATATGGATCGGCACCACGAACAGCCGATAAAACAGATCCTCGCGGAACTGACCGCGCCGCACCGCCTCCATCGGATCGCGGTTGGTGGCGCAGACGATGCGGACATTGACCTTTCTGGGTCGGGTCGCCCCCACTGGCACCACGGTGGAGGTTTGCAAAAACCGCAGCAGCTTGGTTTGCAGCGCCGGGGCCATTTCGCAGACTTCATCCAAAAACAACGTGCCGCCATCCGCCGCCGTCGCAGCCCCCGGTTTGTCGGAAATCGCCCCGGTGAAACTGCCCTTCATGTGGCCGAACACTTCGGATTCCAGCAAATCCTGCGGGATCGCCCCACAGTTCAGCGCGATAAACGGGCCGTTGGCGCGCGGGGAATTGCTATGCACCGCCAAAGCGCACAGCTCTTTGCCGGTGCCGCTTTCGCCGGTGATGAACACCGTGGCCATGGAGCGGGCGACCGAGACGATGGTGGCGTGAATCGCGGCCATCGCCTCGGACGAGCCGATGAATCCGCTGCCGATTGGGGCTGGCACCGGATTGGCGGCGGCAGGCAGTACCGCCACGACGGGGGCCACGACTTTGGCGCGCGGCTTGGCAAGTGCTGTTTTATGGGCATTGGCCACGACATTCAGCAGGCGCGCTTCGTCAAACGGTTTGACCAGAAACTCATGCGCGCCCGCCCGCATCGCTTCGACCGCCTTGTTGATCGAGCCATGCGCCGTCATCACCACGACATGCAGGCCGGGGTGCAGTTGCAGCATCTCGCGCATCAAATCAAGACCATCGCGGTCGGGCAGCACCAGATCCAGCAAGATCACCTGCGGGGTGGCCTCAAGCAACAACTCCAGCCCCTCGCCAGCAGTGCCTGCTGTCACCACGGCGTAACCCGCTTTGGTCAGTGCCGCGCGATACAGCAGCTGCAGCGAGGGCGTGTCCTCGATCAACAGGATAGGGGGCAGAGATGCGGTCACTGCTGCTCCTGAGAATTGGCGGGGTTAGAGCTGTTGAGGGGACGCGAGATTTTCTGGTCGATGAAATGAATCAACATGTCTAATTGTTCAAGGGCTTGCGGCAGCAGAGTTTGAAAGGTGCCGCGATCCGGCACCGGCTGATGCGCCAAAGTGTTGATCGCCTGCGCCAGCTGATGCAGGAAGCTGGCCCCCGCCGTGCCCGCCAGCGCAATCATCACATGGGTTTGACGCCGCACTTCCTGCCAGTCGGGGCCATGCGAGGCGGCGAGCAGCCCGCGTTCGGCGGCGCGCAGATCCTTTTGCAGATGGTCCAGCAGTTCGGCGGCCATTTTGGGCCCGGCCATCTGCAGCAACTCCTGAAACTGGCCGGGTTCGACCTGCGGGGCGGGGTGATGGGGGGTCAGGTTGCGGCGCAGCACTTGCCCCAGCACTTCGGCGAGGTTCTGGGCATCGAGTACCGGTTTGCACAGCAGGCCATCGGCCCCAGCCGCCAAAATTGCCGTCTTGTTGGCGCGGAGTTGATAGGCGGTGATCGCAAGGATCGGCAGGCGGGCCAGCGGGCCGGGTTGGCTGCGGATGTGGCGGATCACCTCTAGCCCGCTCATCTGCGGCATTTCGATATCGACCAGCAGCGCGTCAAAACGGCTGCGCTTCAAATGGTCGATGGCTTGCAGGCCATCTGCCGCTGCGGTGACCTGCGCGCCTTGGCTGGTGAGCAACTGGGTCAGCAGCAGCCGGCCAGTTTCGCTGTCATCGGCAATCAGCAGGTGGCGGTTCAGCAAGAGCGCGGGCGAGGCGATGGGCATGGCGGGCGGCGGCGCGGCAGGCAAGGGTTGCAGCGGCAACAGCACCACCACTTCGGCCCCACCGCCTGCGTGGTTGGCGGCGCTGATCTGGCCGCCGGCTTGGCCGACGATCTGCCAGATGATGTGCAGCCCCATGCCCGTGCCGGGTTTGCTGGCGCTCTCGTCGCGGTTGTTGCAGGTATAAAGCCGCGCCAGCGTGGCTGGGGCAAAGCCTTTGCCTTGGTCTTGCACGGTTATTTTCAGGTTGTGATCTGGGGTGATGTCGAGTTTGCAAGAAATGCAGCCTGCATCGGCATATTTCAGCGCGTTGTTCAGCAGATTGGACAGAATCCGTTCCAGCAAAGCCGGGTCCAGCGCCAGCTGCGCGGGCAGGTGCTTGGCCTCAAGCTGAAAGCTGAGTCCGTGTTCCTGCGCGCGGGCGGTCCAGCGCAGCTGCAGGCTGTGCAGCAGATGTTCGGTATGCAGGCTGAGCGGGGCAGTTGTCTGGTGCAGCGGGGTGTCCTGCAGCAGAGCGAGGGCTTGCTCGAGTAGCAGGGCGAGGGCTTCGCTTGCGGCATGGGTGCGGGCGATGTGGCCGCGGGGCCCTGGCGGCAGCAGCTGAGCGTCGATCAAGCGCAGCCCGCCGATCACCTCGGACAGAGCCGCGCGCAGATCATGGCCCAACAGGGCAACGGTCTGGGCGTCAGGGGGGGCAAGGCTGTGCATGGCCCCAAGGTAAGCGCTGCGGCGGCTTTGTCCAGTGCGGCTTAGGGCTTTGGCGGTCAGGCCTTGGCGTAGCCGATGGTTTGCAGGGCCGTGCGGATTTCGTCCAGCACCGCCGGATCGTCGATGGTGGCGGGCATTTTCCACGGCGCGTTGTCGGCGATTTTGACCATGGTGCCGCGCAGGATCTTGCCGGAGCGGGTTTTCGGCAGGCGGTCGACCACCACGGCGCGTTTGAAATCGGCAACGGGGCCGATCTTGTCGCGCATCAGCTGCACACATTCCTTGACGATCTGCTGCGGGTCCCGATTGCAGCCTTTGTTCAGGCACAGGAATCCTACCGGGCTTTGGCCTTTCAGCGCATCTGCCACCCCCACCACGGCACATTCGGCAACGTCTTTGTGGTTGGCCAGCACCTCCTCCATCGCGCCGGTGGACAGACGATGGCCTGCGACGTTGATCACATCATCGGTGCGCGCCATGATGTAGAGGTAGCCGTCGTCATCGACATAACCCGCATCGCCGGTCTCGTAATAGCCGGGGAAATGGCTGAGGTAGCTTTTGAGGAAGCGATCTTCGGCGTTCCACAGCGTTTGCAGCGTGCCGGGGGGCGGCGGCAGTTTGACCGTGATGGCGCCCAACGTGCGCGGTGCCACCGGATGGCCGCCTTCATCGAGGATTTGCACATCATATCCGGGCATTGCCACGGTGGGCGAGCCGATTTTCACCGGCAGGGCCTCGATCCCCAGCGGGTTGGCGGCGATGGCATAGCCGGTTTCGGTTTGCCACCAATGGTCAATCACCGGGATCCCCAGATGGCTTTGCGCCCAGTGGATGGTGTCAGGATCTGCGCGTTCTCCGGCCAGATAGAGCGCCTTCAGGTGACTGAGGTCATGGCTCGAGGGCAATGCGCCGTCCGGGTCTTCGCGCTTGATGGCGCGCAGGGCGGTGGGGGCGGTGAAAAAGGTTTTCACCTTGTGCTCGGCAATCACCCGCCAGAAGGTGCCGGCATCCGGCGTGCCAACGGGTTTGCCTTCAAACACCACGGTCGTGCATCCGGCAATCAAGGGCGCGTAGCAGATATAGCTGTGGCCGACGACCCAACCGACGTCCGACGCCGCCCAGAACACATCGCCCGCGCCGCAATCGTAGATCGCTCGCATCGTCCAGTTCAGCGCCACCAGATGGCCCGCTGTCGGGCGCACGACACCCTTCGGCGCCCCCGTGGTGCCCGAGGTATAGAGGATATAGGCCGGATGATTGCCCGCGACGGGCACACATTCAGCGGGTTCGGTGCCGTATTGAAAGCTGTGCCACGCCACATCTCGGCCGGGGGTCAGGGCTGCCACCTCTTGTTCGCGTTGCAGGATCACACAGAAGTCGGGCTTGTGGCTGGCCATGTCGATGGCGGCATCCAAGAGCGGTTTGTAATGGATCACCCGCGTTGGCTCAATGCCGCAGCTGGCCGCGATGATGGCTTTCGGGGTGCAATCGTCGATCCTGACCGCCAGTTCCGCCGCCGCAAAACCGCCGAACACCACCGAATGAATCGCCCCCAGACGGGCGCAGGCCAACATCGCCTCCAAAGCTTCGGGCACCATCGGCATGTAGAGGATAACGCGATCACCTTTCTCTACGCCTTTGGCGCGCAAGGCTCCGGCGAGCGAGGCGACGCGGGTTTGCAGCTCGGCATAGGTGATCGCGTGTTTGGTGCGGGTGACCGGGCTGTCATGGATGATCGCCAGTTGATCGCCGCGCCCGGCCAGAACGTGACGGTCCACCGCGTTCCAGCAGGTGTTGACCTCTGCATCGGTAAACCATTCGTACAGCGGCGCGCGGGAGGCATCCAAGGCCTTGGACGGCGGTGTGACCCAATCAATCTTCGACGCGGCTTCCATCCAGAATGCTTCCGGGTTGGCTTGCCAGCCTGCATAGATTTTACGGTATACCATTGTATGCCTCCTCCAAAGCTGGGTGAGTGTTACGCGGGCGGGGCTGAGTCGCGCAAGTTATGCCACAGGGGGTGCGACAAAAAAGTTTGCATAATGCGGCAGAGTATTGGCGCAAACATTTGCAAATATGCGAATTTATTGCAAAATTTGTGAGCTATAGCCGTATTTTGCAAAGATGGCCAAGTGTTGTCAGCATTTTGCAGCTTTGGCCGATGGCGCTCTCTTGCAACACGAGGCTGCAAGAAAGCTGATGTTGGATGTGATCAGAAGTGGACCGCGAACGTCGCGCGGATGGATTGCGATTTGGTCGAAATCCCGGCGTTCATTGTCAGATTGTCACCAACTTGTTGGTTAACAAGGCTGTAGTCGCCAAAATCGGTCATCCGATATTCCAGTTTCAACGAGGTTCTTTCACCGATCCGGGTTTCGATACCAGCTCCAATGGTTGCTGCGGTCAGTGCAAGTCCTTCGGACGTGCCGCCAAAACTATCGCCAGCAGAGCCAGAGATGCCCGCATCGAAATTGGCATGGGTGACACCGAACAAACCGTAAATCATGGTGTTTTCCGACGTCAGATAGCCAAGGCGGCCAAGGCCTGACACCATGTTTTTGGCTTGCAGTGTGGTGGCCATAGCGATCGGCGGGTTGCCGCCGCCGATGGTTCCTGCGGCAAAGTTGAAGCCGGAGTCATTATGGATAGAGGCCGCGGTGTAGTCAAGTTGCAGGCCAGCAACCCAACCGTTGCCAAAATCGCGGCCATAGCCAAGTTCAATCGCAGCCAACCCGCCCGTCGCGCCAAGTGCCGGCAGCTTCAGTCCGAACAGAGTCTCCGGGTTTTCAATCGTATCAAAGCCCAGCCCAAGCCCATAAGTTGCGGTGCCTTGGCCCAAGGATACGCCGCCCCAGACGCGGCTCCAGAACGACTTCGCGACAGGGCTGGACACGGCGGGTTCAGTGGCAACGACGGCAGCACCGCCAGCCTGGACGCCGGATGCGGCAAGGGTCAATGCACAGGCCAGCATGTAGGCGCATTTGGTATTGAAGGCAGATAGACGGGTCATCGGTAAATTCCTAACAGGGATAGGGGGCCGCCTCGCGCGTGAGGCGGCCTTGTCCGCTAGGGATTTTTTCGATGGCAAGCAAACTATCTTAAGATTTTCTGGCCGTCAGCCCTTGTGCGCGTGGCTGACGATGCCAGATCAACCGTAATGCGCGACCGGCGTGCCCGCGATGGCCGACATGTTCAGCAGCCCGCGCGCGGTGATCGAGGGGGTGGCGATATGGGCGCGGTTGCCCATGCCCATCAGGATCGGCCCGACTTCAAGGCCCCCGGCCTTGAGTTTCAACATGTTACGCGCGGTGCTTGCGGCGTCGGAATAGGCGAACACCAGCACGTTGGCGGGGCCTTGCATGCGCGAGCCGGGGAAGATGCGGGCGCGGAGTTCGGGGTCCAAGGCGGCGTCGGCATTCATCTCGCCTTCATAAATGAAATCGACTTCGCGGGCGTCGAGGATTTCCAGGGCTGCGCGCGTCCGCCGCCCCGAGTCGCTGTCAAGGTTGCCAAAGCTGGAATGGCTGCACAAAGCCACTTTCGGCTGCACCCCAAAGCGCTTGGCGTGACGCACCGCACCAATCACGGTTTCGGCGATTTGCTCCGGCGTCGGCACGGCATTAACTTGGGTGTCGGCAATGAACAGCGGGCCGTCTTCCAGAATCATCAGCGAGAGGGCTCCGCGCGGGTGCAACCCGTCGCGGGCGAGAATCTGACGGACATAGCCGAGATGCCAGAGGTATTGCCCGAAGGTGCCGCAGATCATGCTCTCGGCATCGCCGCGATGCACGGCGATTCCGGCGATGGCGGTGGTGTTGGTGCGCATCACCGCGCGCGCAATATCTGGGGTGACGCCTTGGCGTGCCATCAACTCGTGGTAGGAACCCCAGTAGTCACGGTAGCGGTGATCGCTTTCGGGGTTGATGATTTCAAAATCTTTATCGGGGCGGATCGGCAGGCCCGCGCGTTCGCAGCGGGTGGCGATCACCTCGGGGCGGCCGATCAGGATCGGCTTGTCGGTCATTTCTTCCAGCATCGCATTGGCGGCGCGCAGCACGCGTTCATCTTCACCTTCGGCGAAGATGATGCGGCGGCTGGTCTGGGCGGCGGCCTCGAACACCGGGCGCATGATCAGGGCGGATTTGAACACCGAGCCGTTGAGCTTTTCGCGATAGGCGTCAAGATCGTGGATCGGGCGGGTGGCGACGCCGGTTTCCATCGCGGCCTTGGCGACGGCGCTGGCGACCACGCCGATCAGGCGCGGATCGAACGGCTTCGGGATCAGGTATTCGGCACCAAAGGTCAGCTTTTCGCTGGAATAGGCGGCGGCGGCCTCGGCGCTGGTGGTGGCGCGGGCGAGGGCGGCGATGCCGTCAATGCAGGCCAGTTGCATCGCATCATTGATCACGGTGGCGCCCACGTCCAAAGCGCCGCGGAAGATGAAGGGGAAGCACAGCACGTTGTTGACTTGATTGGGAAAATCGCTGCGCCCGGTGGCCATGATCGCATCCGGAGCGACGGCGCGGACGGCTTCCGGCATGATCTCGGGGTTGGGGTTGGCCAGCGCGAAGATGATCGGGCGCGGGGCCATTTTGGCGACCATGTCGGCGGACAAAACGCCGGGGCCAGAGAGGCCGAGGAACAGGTCGGCATCCTGGATCACGTCGGAAAGGCTGGCTGCGGTGCTGCCTTGGGCGTAGGCCGCCTTCTGCTCGGTCATCTGCTCGTTGCGGTCTTTGTAGACGAGGCCCGCAAGGTCGCAGAGCCAGACGTTTTCGCGTTTGACCCCCAGTTTCAGCAGCATGTTCAGGCAAGCGATTCCCGCAGCGCCGCCGCCGGTGGACACGACCTTGATATCGGCGAAATTCTTGCCCGCGACATGCAAAGCGTTGGTGGCCGCAGCCCCCACCACGATGGCGGTGCCGTGTTGATCGTCGTGGAACACCGGGATTTTCATCCGCTCGCGGCAAAGTTGTTCAACGATGAAACAATCCGGCGCTTTGATGTCTTCCAGGTTGATCGCGCCGAAGGTCGGCTCCAACGCGCAGACGATATCGGCCAGCTTATAGGGGTCGGGTTCGTTCAACTCGATGTCGAAACAGTCGATGTTGGCGAATTTCTTGAACAGAACGGCCTTGCCTTCCATCACTGGCTTGCTCGCCAAAGCGCCAATGTTTCCAAGGCCCAAGACGGCGGTGCCATTGGTGACAACCGCCACCAGATTGCCGCGCGCGGTGTAGCGGCTGGCTGTGGCCGGATCGGCTTTGATCTCAAGGCAAGCCTCAGCCACGCCGGGGGAATAGGCCAGCGAGAGATCGCGGCCATTGGCCAAGGGCTTGGTTGCGCGGATCTCCAGCTTTCCCGGCTTGGGGAATTCGTGGTAATCCAGCGCCGCCTGCCGTGCGTTATCTTGCCGTGCTTCTTCCATCCGAACCTCCCGCAGATTTATAGTTTACCCTTAAACCAGTTTTTATCTCACGCCAACTGTGGCTTTTCCACACGGTGTTTTAGGCCCGTTTTGTGAATGCTATATATGCTTTTGGCCTGGGTATGCGCTGGCAGACTTAAAGCAAAGCAAGCCCGTCGCAAAGTCAAAGCGGTTTGGTGATAGCTCGTATCACAAGAAATCGCTTGAAATCGAAACTTTAAGTTTGAAATATAGCAGCAAGCGTATGGCCAAGATCGGGCCGCACAAGTATGGCCCAAAGGGAAAAGCTGATGTCTGATATTCGCGCCGAAATCGTGCTGCCGACCCGTGATTTGCGGAAAGATCTACCGTTCTTTACCAAGACTTTGGGGATGCGGATGGATATGATCTATCCGGCGGACAATCCGGCGGTGGCGGTGATCTCGGGCCACGGCTTGCGGCTGCGGTTGGATGCCGAAAGCCAAGCCGCGCCGGGTTTGCTGCGGATTTTGACCGATGATCCGATTGCGGATGGCGCGAAGGCTTTGACCTCGCCGGGCGGCACCCGCGTTGAGATTGATGAGTTGAACCCACCGCTGGTGCTGCCAAAAACCGAACATGCGTTCGTGGTGCGCAGGCTTGCCGATCAAGCGCCTTGGGTGATCGGGCGCGCCGGGATGGAATACCGCGATCTGATCCCGACGCGGTTGGGCGGGGCGATGATCGCCAGCCACATCCGGGTGCCGGATGGCCCGGTGCCGGATATGGTGCATTACCACAAGGTCGGCTTTCAACTGATCTTCTGCGTCGCGGGCTGGGTTGATGTTCTCTATGAAGATCAAGGCGATATCCTGCGGATTGAAGCAGGCGATTGCTTTATCCAGCCGCCGACCATCCGGCATAAGGTGCTACATTCCGAAGGCGTGCAGGTGGTGGAAATCGGCGTGCCTGCCGAGCATGTCACCGAGATTGACCACGTTATGACCCTGCCGAATGGCATCGTGAACCGTGAACGGGAATGGGACGGTCAGCGCTTTGTGCATAATATCGGCAGCGCGGGGACGTTTGCGCCGTTCCGTATTCCGGGGTTTGAGGCGCGCGATACCACGATCAACGCCAACACCAAGGGTGTGGCGTCTGTGATGGTGGCGCGACCCACCGGCGCGGCCCCTTGGACCAAACATCAGGGCAATATTCTGTTCAGCTTCGTGATGAGCGGCGAAATGACCTTGGAAGGCGAGGGCAAAGACCCCTTCCGTCTCGCCCCCGGCGATGCCTTTGTGATCCCGCCGGGGATGGCGACGCGCTATGCGGAATGTAGCGCGGATTTGCAGCTGCTTGAGGTCTCCCTGCCCGGAAATCCACCGACCCAAGTCCTGTAGGGCGCTTGCACTTTGCAGGGAAGCGGCTCACACTTCTGGACCATATGGTCAGGAAGTGGAGCCGCTGATGTCGTTGTTGAACGCTGCAACCGGGGTGCGTTTGCGCGCCTATGCGCCCTATTCGCGCTTCAAAGTGGGGGCGGCGATCCTGTCGGTTGAGGGCAATCTGCATGTCGGCTGCAATGTCGAAAACGTGGCTTACCCGGAAGGCACTTGCGCTGAAGCCGGGGCGATTGCGGCGATGATTGCGAGCGGCGACACACGGATTGCCGAGATTGCGGTGATCGCCGACAGCCCCGAGCCTGTGCCCTGCTGTGGCGGTTGCCGTCAGAAAATCGCGGAGTTTGCGGATCAGGACGTGCGGGTAACGCTTTATACCACCGATGGAAAATCGAAAGTGCTGACGGTGGCGGAATTGCTGCCGGGGGTGTTTACCTCTGCCCATATGGACGCGACGAGCAAGGTTGGGGCGTGATGGACGCCCGCGCCATTATCGTCAGCCTGCGGGATGGCGCGGTGCCCTCAAGCGAGGAATTGCAATGGTTCGCGCAGGGGCTGGCCTCGGGTGCTGTGACGGATGCGCAGGCGGGTGCCTTTGCGATGGCGGTGCTGCTGAAAGGCCTAGGTGAGCAGGGCCGCGTGGCACTGACGCGGGCGATGCGGGATTCGGGGCATGTGCTGGAATGGGACATGCCGGGGCCGGTGTTGGACAAACATTCCACTGGGGGCATCGGCGATTGTGTGTCGCTGATGCTGGCGCCTGCGCTGGCGGCCTGCGGGGCCTATGTGCCGATGATTTCGGGGCGGGGCTTGGGCCATACCGGCGGGACGCTGGATAAGTTGGAGTCTATTCCGGGGTTCAAAACCGGACTGACCGAAGACCAGTTGCGGCGGCAGTTGAAGGATATTCGCTGTGCGATTGTCTCGGCGAGCGCCGAAATTGCCCCGGCGGATCGCAGGCTCTATGCGGTGCGCGATGTGACGGGGACGGTGGAATCGGTGGACCTCATCACCGCCTCAATCTTGTCGAAAAAGCTGGCGGCGGGGCTGGAAGCGCTTGTGCTGGATGTGAAATGCGGATCGGGCGCGTTTATGAAAACGCTGGCCGAGGCCGAGGCTTTGGCGCGGGCCTTGGTGCATACAGCACAAGGGGCGGGATGTATGACTTCTGCGCTGATCACCGACATGAGCCAGCCTTTGGCCACTGCGGCGGGCAACGCGCTGGAGGTGATTGAGGTGATGGAGACGCTGACGGGCACTTCTGTGAACGCGGCGCTCTGGGATATTACGATGGCGCTGGGCGGGGAGGCTTTGGCTTTGGGCGGGCTTGCGGCCGACCCGTTGGATGGCGCGGGGCGGATCGAGCAGGCGCTGGAATCCGGGGCGGCGGCGGAATGGTTTGGCCGCATGGTGGCGGCGCAGGGCGGGCCGCTGGATTTTGTCGAACGCTGGCCGGACCGCCTGCCTGCGGCGACGGTGATCCGCGAGGTGCCCAGCCTGCGGCAGGGCTTTGTCACCACGATTGACGGGCAGGGCCTAGGGCTGGCGGTGGTCGGCCTTGGCGGCGGGCGGCAGCGCGAGGGCGACAAGCTGAACCTGTCGGTGGGGTTGTCGGATCTGGCCGGGATTGGCGAGGATATTGGCGCGGGCGATCCTTTGTGCATGGTGCATGCCGCGACGGAAGCGGCGGCGGATGAGGCCATCCGCTTGGTGCAGGCGGCCTATGCGATGGGGCCGCTGGCCCCGCCCGACCCGGATTTGATCATCAAAAGGATCACTTAGATGGCGCGCGCGTTTTTGATCGTGATGGATTCGGTGGGCTGTGGTGGCGCGCCGGATGCGGCGGATTTCGGCGATGCAGGGTCGAACACGCTGGGGCATATCGCCGAGGCCTGTGCTGCGGGTCGGGCGGATGTCGGGCGCTCGGGGCCTTTGCGGATGCCGCATTTGGATGGTTTGGGCTTGGGGGCGGCGATTGCGCTGGCCTCTGGGCTGCAGGCTCCGGGGTTTGACGCGGTGCCTGTCGGGCGCTGGGGGGCGGCAACGGAAGTGTCGCGCGGCAAGGATACGCCCTCGGGGCATTGGGAATTGGCGGGGGTGCCGGTGCCGTGGGATTGGACGTATTTTCCCGATACCATTCCGGCGTTTCCACCCGATTTGGTGGCGTTGGTGTGCAAACTGGCCGGAACCGAGGGGATTTTGGGCAACTGCCATGCCTCTGGCGTGCCGATCATCGAGCAGCACTGCGCCGAGCATCTGCGCACCGGCTGGCCGATTTGCTATACCTCGGCGGATTCCGTGTTCCAGATCGCGGCGCATGAGGAGGCGTTTGGCTTGGAGCGCTTGTTGAAGCTGTGTCAGGATCTGGCACCGCATTTGCACGCGATGAAAGTGGGCCGGGTGATCGCGCGACCGTTTACGGGCGTGCCGGGAGCGTTCAAGCGCACGGCCAATCGGCATGATTACGCGATGGACCCGCCGGGGCCGACTTTGCTGGAATGGGTGCAGGGCGCGGGGCGGGCCACCCATGCGATTGGCAAGATTGGCGATATTTTCTCGATGAAGGGCATTGGCAAGCTGTGGAAGGGCAAGAGCGATCTTGACCTTTTCGGATATTTGGATGGCTTGGTTGACGATGCTGAGGACGGTTCCTTGACTTTTGCCAACTTTGTCGAGTTCGACACGCTCTATGGCCATCCGCGCGATGTGGCGGGATATGCGCGGGCGTTGGAATGGTTTGACGGGCGGGTTGGGGCTTTGCTGACGCGGCTGCAGCCCGGTGATCTGGCGATTTTCACCGCAGATCACGGCAATGATCCGACTTGGGCGGGGACGGAACATACCCGGGAGCGCGTGCCGGTGGTTTGCGCGGGGATTGGCGCGGGTGGTTTGGGGCTGCGGTCGTTTGCCGATGTGGGGGCCTCGGTGGCGGCACATTTGGGGGTGACGGCGCAAGGGCCGGGAAGGTCGTTCTTGTGACACGCGAGCCGGGGGCTGGCCCCCGGACCCCCAGGATATTTGAGCAGAGAGGATGAAGAATTTGAATCAAATGCCGAAGATTGAATTGCATTTGCACCTGGAAGGCGGGGCACCGCCCGCGTTTATCCGGGGCCTCGCGAAAGAGAAGAACATCGACATCGGTGGGATTTTCAATGAGGACGGCAGCTATCGTTTCACCGATTTCTGGAACTTTCTGAAGGTCTATGAGGCGGCCTGTGAGCCGCTGAAAGGGCCGCAGGATTTCTATCGGCTGACGCTTGCCGTACTTGAAGAAAGTGCGGCAAGTGGCGTGGTTTACAGCGAAACTTTCCTTTCGCCGGATTTCTGCGGCGGGCGTGATCTGGGGGCGTGGCGGGAGTATCTGCACGCGATCACCGAAGCTGCGGCCAAAGCCGAGACGGATTTCGGCATCACCCTGCGCGGCATCGTCACGCCGATCCGGCATTTTGGACCTGAGAAAGCCCGCGAAACCGCGCGTTGTGCGGCGGAAACGGCGGGCAAGTTCATCACGGGTTTCGGCATTGGCGGCGATGAAAAATCAGGGCAGTTGAAGGATTTCCTGTGGTCGTTCGACATGGCGCGCGAGGCGGGACTGCGGATCACCGCCCATGCGGGCGAGTGGAAAGGCCCGGATGAGGTGCGCGCGGCGATGAATGATCTGGGCGCGGAGCGGATCGGCCACGGCGTGCGCGCGATTGAAGATATGGCGCTGGTGGAGGAAATCGCCGAGCGTGGCGTGGTGCTGGAGGTCTGTCCGGGCTCGAATGTCGCGCTTGGGATTTACCCCAGTTTTCGGGCGCATCCGATTGGCGAGATGTATGAGCGCGGTGTCAAAGTCACCATCAACACCGACGATCCGCCGTTCTTCTGGACATCGGTGGGCCACGAATACCGCGTAGCGCGCGACGCCTTCGGTCTGACCGACGCCGAGCTTGCCGCCGTGACGCGCACGGCAATCGAGGATGCTTTCTGCGACCTGGAGACCAAATCGCGGCTCCTCGCCCGGCTTCTTTAGGACGCTCGCCAACCCAGACTGAGACATCTGGTCGGCGAATGCTTCCTATTCA
>CAYLYV010000082.1:0-20893 GCA_964387655.1 uncultured Cypionkella sp.
CGGCAAGGTCTATGGCTACCGCAAGCTCGCCGACGATCTGCGTGATCAGGGGGAACAGGTTTCCGAGAACAGGGTCGCCCGGCTGGCCAGCCTTGCAGGCATCCTGGCCCAGGTTGGCTACAAGCGCCGCCCGGGACGATATGGCGGGAAGCCTGCTGTGGTTGCGTCCAACACTCTGGACCGCCAGTTCGAAGTCGATGCGCCCGACAAGGTTTGGGTGACCGACATCACCTACATCAAGACCCACGAGGGTTGGCTATATCTGTCTGTGGTCATCGACCTGTTCTCGCGGCGTGTGGTCGGCTGGTCCGCGCAGCCCCGCATGACAACCAATCTGGCGCTGCAGGCCTTGCTTGCGGCCGTCTGGCGGCGCAAACCGAAGGCCAAGGTGATGATCCACTCCGACCAGGGATCGCAGTTCATCAGCCGCGAGTGGCAGCTGTTCCTTGGCCAGCACAATCTGGATGCCAGCATGAGCCGCCGCGGGAACTGCCATGACAATGCGGTGGCCGAAAGCTTCTTCTAGCTCTTGAAGCGGGAACGCATCCGCCGCCGCACCTACCTGATCAGCACTATAGGCGTCGCCGAAGCTACGGCTGCAGAACGAGAATCCTGCAAGATCGTCCGGTTTTCGGATGTCGGCTGGACCGATATCACCGCGACAACAGCAACGGTTTCGGTCGTTTTGGAGGCTTTAGGGTATCAGCCACAGACCCAAATCCTCTCGATTCCCGTCACCTATGCCAGCATGAAGAACAAGGATATCGATGTCTATCTCGGTGACTGGCAACCGGCCAGTGAGGCCGATCGCAAACCTTATCTGGACGACGGATCGATCGAAGTCCTCTCCGCCAACCTTACTGGTGCGAAATATACCTTTGCAGTGCCAAAATATGTTGCTGCCGCAGGTGTGAAGGACTTTGCCGACCTACAGAAGTTCGCTGACAAATTCAGCAAGAAGATCTATGGCATCGAGCCCGGAAATAATGGCAATCGCATGATCATCGATATGATCGACAAGGGCGATTTCGGCCTTGCCGATTGGGAGATCGTGGAATCGTCCGAACAGGGCATGCTCACCGGCGTTGAGCGTGCCATAAACAACAAGGATTGGGTGGTATTCCTCGCCTGGGCACCGCACCCGATGAATTCAAAATTCGAGATCGAATACCTGTCTGGCGGCGATGCCTATTTCGGCCCCAATTTCGGCGGCGCCGATGTTTTTACCGATATCCGCGCCGGCTATGGAGCCGAATGTCCAAATGTCGTGAAGTTCCTCTCCAATCTCCGTTTCACTCTGGAAATGGAAAATGAACTAATGGCGGTCATCATGGACGGCACGGATCCGAAGGTTGCGGCCACCGCTTGGCTGAAGGCGCATCCTGAGGCCGTTGAGCTCTGGCTTACCGGGGTTGCCACATTTGACGGAACACCAGCAACAGACGTTGTGATGAGCGGGATTGGCCAATGAACATGATGCGCAAATTTGTGTTTGCTACACTGGCGACCAGCACCATCGACCTCGGCGAGGCTGTGGCGGCCGAACAGGGCTCCTGCAAGGCCGTCCGATTTTCGGACGTGGGCTGGACCGATATTACTGCGACAACAGCAACGGTTTCGATTGTTATGGAGGCTCTTGGCTATCAGCCGGAGACGCAAATGCTCTCGATTCCGGTCACCTTTGCCAGCATGAAGAACGGGGATATTGATGTCTATCTCGGGGATTGGCAACCAAGTGCAGCGGTAGAACGCCAACCTTATCTGGACGACAAATCGATCGAGGTCCTTCCCGCCAACCTTACCGGTGCAAAATATATCTTCGCAGTGCCAAAATATGTTGCTGACGCGGGCGTGAAGGACTTTGCTGACCTGCAGAAGTTCGCCGATAAGTTCAGCAGGAAAATCTATGGCATCGAGCCGGGTGGCAATGGCAACCGGATTATCATCGACATGATCGGCGAAGGTGATTTCGGCCTTGCCGATTGGGAGATTTTGGAGTCGTCCGAGCAAGGCATGCTCACGGGGGCTAGCCGCGATGGTGAAGAACGAGTTGCGCAAGGATCCGTTCACGGGGACCATCTTTGTCTTCCGTGCCAAGAAGGCTGATCGGCTGAAGCTGCTGTATTGGGACGGCACCGGGCTGGTGATGGCCTACAAGCGGCTGGAAGAACATACGTTTACATGGCCCGCCGTGAAGGACGGATTGATGCTGATGAACCACGCGCAGTTTGAGGCTCTGTTTGCCGGACTTGATTGGCGACGGGTTCGGGCAATCGAAACAAGGGCGCCCGAGGCAGTGGAATGACTGCGGCAGGATGACTCATGCAGCTGTTTGCACGGGCATTGCCTGCGTTGGCTTGATAAACACCAAGCATGTCAAATGCCGCTGATTTACTTGAAGAAATTGCTGCGCTGAAGGCGATGCTGATCGCCTCGGAGACGCGCAACCTGCGTAAGGATGAACGGATCGAGCGCTTGGAAAAGCTGGTCGCCGCCTTCAAGCATGCGGCTTTTGGGCGTCGGTCGGAAAAGAGCGACCCGGACCAGTTCGAACTGGCTCTGGAAGATCTGGAAACGGCCATTGCCGCGATCCATGCCGAAGAGGATGCCGAGCATCGCGCCGCCAAGCGTCCGGCCAAGCCGCGCGTCGCCAATCGCGGATCGCTGCCAACGCATCTACCGCGCATCGAAGAAGTGATTGAGCCCGAGAGCCTGACCTGCGCCTGCGGTGGTTGCCTGCATTGTATCGGGGAAGACGTGTCGGAGCGGCTGGACATCGTGCCCGCCCAATTCCGCGTCATCGTGACCCGTCGCCCGAAATACGCCTGCCGGTCCTGCACCGATGGCGTGGTGCAGGCACCCGCTCCGGCGCGGTTGATCCCGGGCGGTATGCCGACCGAAGCGACTGTCGCGCATGTCTTGGTCAGCAAATACGCCGATCATCTTCCCCTGTATCGCCAAGCGCAGATTTACAGCCGACAGGGTGTCGATCTTGATCGATCCACCCTTGCAGACTGGGTGGGTCGTGCCGCCTTTGAGCTGCGCCCGGTCTTCGATGCCCTGATGGCCGACCTGAAAAGGTCCACCAAACTCTTCATGGATGAGACCCGCGCGCCGGTTCTCGATCCGGTGGCCAAGAAGACCAAGACCGGATACTTCTGGGCGCTCGCCCGTCGCAAGCTGATCGAAATCACCCGCACCGGCCCTGCTCCCATTGCCGAGGAAGGCTTAGCCCTCATCCGCGATCTCTATGCGATTGAAGCAGACATTCGGGGCAGCGATCCCGCCAACCGCCTTGCGGCGCGCCAAGAACGCACAGTCCCGATCCTGGCCCGCCTTGATGACTGGCTGCGCCATTACCGCGCTCGCGCTTCTGCCAAATCGCCCCTCGGCGACGCACTGGCCTACATCGCAAAATACCGTGATGGCCTTGGCCGCTTCCTGACCGATGGCCGCATCGAGGTCGACAGCAATACCGTCGAACGCACGATCCGCCCCATCGCCTTGAACCGCAAAAACGCCCTCTTCGCCGGTCACGACGCCGGGGCCGAAAACTGGGCCGTCATCGCCTCGCTGATCGAGACCTGCAAGATGAATGCGATCGATCCACACGCCTGGCTGGCCAGCACGCTCACCGAAATCGTCAACGGCCATAAGCAGAGGCAGATCGACGATCTGCTGCCGTGGAATTATGCCACCAAGGTGTGATCAGGACAGCGCTTACACTCTTGATCCGGTCTGCCAGTGCTCTCGGCACATCAAAGGCGGCTCCAAAAGCGAATGGCCACACGCCCGGTTTTGCTGATCGTCGAACGAAACCATGACAAGAGGCGGCAATGGATCCATTTTTTAAACTGGTCACGGCTGACCGGCTTCCTATCGGCGCAGGCGCGAAATCCTTTGTGGATTGGCTGACGACAAATGGCGGGGGATTCTTCGACCAACTCGCCTTTATTCTCTCGCAGATCATCGCAGCCCTTCTGTTCGTTCTGCAGACGCCGCATCCGCTGATCGTGGTGATCGTGGTGATCGTGGTGATCATGGCGACCGGGCTCGCTTTCTGGCTGCGCCGCTCGATCAGTATCGCGCTGTTTACCGGCCTCGGGCTGCTGCTGATCATCAACCAGGGATATTGGAAGGAAACAACCGAGACGCTGGCTCTGGTGCTCGCATCGACTGCCGTCAGCATGGTTGTCGGGGTTCCGCTGGGCATCGCCGCCGCGCGCCGCGCTTGGGTTTACTCGATTATGCGCCCGATCCTTGATCTGATGCAGACGATTCCAACCTTCGTCTACCTCATTCCGGCCCTTGTTATCTTCGGCCTCGGCATGGTTCCCGGCCTGATCGCCACCGTGATCTTCGCCATCCCCTCACCGATTCGTCTGACCCGGCTTGGCATCGTATCAACTCCGCCCTCTTTGGGGGAAGCTGCTAAATCATTCGGAGCCACCCCCATGCAGGTGCTGCGCAAGATTGAGCTGCCCTTTGCGATGCCGCAGATCATGGCGGGCCTAACTCAGACCATCATGTTGTCGCTGTCGATGGTGGTCGTCTCCGCGCTCGTCGGTGCCAACGGACTCGGCGTGCCGGTTGTCAGAGCCCTTAACACTGTAAACATCGCAAAGGGCTTCGAGTCGGAACTGTGCATCGTTGTTTTGGCGATCATCCTCGACCGTGTCTTCCGAACCTCCAACGTAGGAGATGATGCATGAGCGATGCCGTAATATTCAAGAATGTGGACATCATCTTCGGTCGCTCACCAGAAAAAGCACTGGCATTGCTCGACCAAGGTAAGACGCGCGAAGAAATCGACGCCTCGACTGGTATGGTGCTGGGAGTGGCGGACGCCTCGCTCTCTGTCCGTGAGGGTGAAATTCTCGTGCTGATGGGCTTGTCGGGTTCTGGAAAATCGACCCTGCTGCGGGCGGTCAACGGTCTGGCACCCGTCGCTCGGGGCGAAGTCACCGTCGCCACCAAGTCTGGACCGATCAATCCTTACAAGACAAATGCGAAACCGCTGCGCGAGTTTCGCATGCATACCGTCTCCATGGTGTTCCAGCAGTTCGCACTGTTGCCGTGGCGGACTGTGTTTGACAATATCGGATTTGGGCTTGAATTGGCGGGACTGCCGGATGCGCTGCGCCAGGCCCGGGTCGACGAGCAGCTTCAACTCGTCAATCTCACCCAATGGGCAGACCGCAAGGTGCAGGAGCTCTCCGGCGGCATGCAGCAGCGCGTCGGCCTTGCCCGTGCCTTTGCAACCGGCGCACCAATCCTCCTGATGGACGAGCCGTTTTCAGCGCTCGACCCTCTTATCCGTACCCGGCTGCAAGATGAACTGCTGGAGTTTCAGAGACGTCTGAAGAAAACGATCCTTTTCGTCAGCCACGACCTGGATGAGGCCTTCCGTATCGGCAACCGCATCGCCATCATGGATGGCGGACGCATCATCCAATGTGGCACTCCACAGGAAATCGTCCAGAACCCGGCAAACCAGTATGTTGCGGATTTCGTACAGAGCATGAATCCGATTAACATGTTGACTGCTCAAGATGTCATGCAGGTCGGGATCGCGCAATGTGCGACAAATTACCCCCTGTCGGCAACCACTAGCGCCACCACGCCACTCGTCGATATTCTGGATGCTCTTTCCCGGCAGCCCGGCAGTATCCAGGTTGTTGAAAACGGGATGGGCATCGGTACCATTTCTGCTCAGGACATTGTTGTCGGGTTGACACGTCACCGTCTAAAAGAGGCGCGGGCGGTGTAAAACCGTAGGCGCCGTTCTAACCCCACCTCCTTGCTGAATCTGCAAGCTGCGATGCCGCGTTCGTGGAGGTTTGTAGCACCGTCGACATGGGGGCCGACGGGCGGCTGCGTGCTGTCCATTTGGGGTCAGGGGCTGATAGAAGTGGATGTGGCCTCCGGCAACGCGACCAATGTGGTGCCAGAGGTGCCGGGCGGTTATCTGTTGTACCTTTCGGTGACCCATGCCGATCCGCTGCGGCTGATGGCGCTATCCCCAAAAGGGGGCTTCTTCTGTCGGATGGCGACGGAGCAATCTGGCGCGCCGTGCTGGGCTGACATTTCAGAGGAGTGGGCAAAACGTGGTGGTCAAGCGGCCAGCTTTGAAACGGTTAGCCTTCCGTCAAGGACAGCAGCCCGCGTGACGGCAACGCGATGTGGCCCTGCGGTGACCATCTCATTCGGCGGCGTTTCCCCATGCGAGTGTTGCCGATGTCATCGACGCAGCCTTCTGCCCGGGACGATGAAACCGCGAGGCCGTTTCGGTATCGACAACCATAGTCCGGAAGCGCGTCGAAGTTGTTGGAAAGGTAGGAATAGAGATACTGACACCGGGCTTTGACGCGCCTGGCGGCTTCTCGTAATTCTCGGGTTTCGGCACGCAATCGATCACAATCGATTTGAAGAACTTTGAGGATTGTCGCGGCGGTCATCACTTTCCCATGCCAAAGGTACCAGCGCATTGTCTCGTCAGATCGCTCGAAGAGTAGTTGCAACCCTGAAAAGCCTTTCGATTGCAGGAGGCCTTGCACCGCATTTTCAATGTGCTTGACCCGCATCGAGATATGCCACCAATCCAGTATGTGGAAGACGGGACCTCGAACGGCACGCCGCACTAGGTTTGGCAAGGCTGGTTCGCCGTCTGAAATCACGGTCACCTTGCTTTGGCCATCCCAACCTTGTGCAATTAGGTCATTTCGGAGCTGTCTGGCAGGCGACGCAGCGGCTTGTTGTACGAGACCAAATCGTCGGCTCATATTGAGGCTTTCAACCTTGCCGACCACAACATCAAGGTGCCGTTTCTGGTATTCAGGCCGACATCGTATGTGCGCACCATCCAGGAAAACAGTCAGTGGGGATGATACCGCGTTTGTAACCTACCACGACGACCACCATGCTTTGCCCACTCCCGCACCGGCCCGCGCGAACCCCGTCGGGGCGCGCCCTATACCTTTGTCACCACCGATGTCTTCCTCGCGACCTTTGGGCTGGAGAGCTTGCGCGCCCTGCCCGACCCCGAGCAATTGACCGATGCAGGCCTGTCCAGTCCCTAGGATGCTTTCAGGATCTGCCTTCGGTCTTCGGTTGGAAGTCGCAAGCCCCTACAAAGCACTGTACTGATGTGATCGGGCTTTAGCATCGCCATCTGGTCTCAGGTCGCATAAAATCACTTAGTTGCGAATGATTATCATTCCTGTTTACACTTACTGCTGGTTCTCATAAGCAATGCTCTATTCAACTGATAAGGGGATCGGGAGTGACCAGAATCATCGCTTTAATGCGTACCGCCCTGCTGGGGATGGCAGGGGCTGTCTTTGTGTCGTCAGGGGCGCTTGCCCAAGACGATAACGATAAGTTGAAGGTTGTGACCACCTTTACCATCATCGCCGACATGGCCCGCCATGTGGCTGGTGACGCGGCAGTGGTGGAATCGATCACCAAGGCAGGGGCGGAAATTCATGGCTATGAGCCGACGCCGGGCGACATTATCCGGGCGCAGGATGCTGATCTGATCTTGTGGAATGGCTTGAATCTGGAGCTGTGGTTCGAGCAGTTTTTTACCAACCTGACCGATGTTCCCAGTGTGATCCTGACGGAAGGCATCGTGCCAATGGGGATCACCGAGGGCGAGTATTCCGGCAAGCCAAACCCGCATGCCTGGATGAGCCTTGAGAATGCGATCATCTATGTCGACAATATCCGCAATGCGCTGTCGGAACACGACCTAAAGAATGCCGCCATTTATGCCGCGAATGCTGAAACCTATAAAGCAGAAATCACTGCAGCCATCGCGCCTTTGCGCGCCGCAGTGCTGGCTGTCCCGGAAGGGCACCGCTGGCTTGCGTCGTGTGAAGGCGCGTTCAGCTATCTGATCCGCGACTTCCAAATGAAAGAGCTGTATTTGTGGCCGATCAACGCTGATGCCCAAGGCACACCGCAACAAGTGCGCAAAGTGATTGATGCGGTGCGTGAGAACAATATCCCCGCTGTGTTCTGTGAAAGCACCGTATCCCAAGCCCCGGCAAAGCAAGTCGCGCGGGAAACAGGGGCTGCCTATGGCGGTGTTCTGTATGTAGACAGCTTGACCGAGGCGGACGGGCCGGTGCCGACCTATATCGACTTGCTGCGCGTGACATCGCAGACCATCGTGGATGGACTTACAAAGTAGTATGACAGGGTCTGCCTGAGAGCTTGCCCCGTGTCTTCGCATGCGGGGCAATATCCAAAAGAGCGGCAGACGTTGGAGTCGTTTCAAATAGGAAAAGACGATGTTGGAAGTCACTAACTCCACCACTGGTATCAGTGCAGAAGGCGTTTACGTCACGTATCGCAACGGGCAAACCGCGCTGCGCGATACCAGCTTCGAGGTGCCGACGGGCACGATCACCGGGCTGGTGGGGGTAAACGGCGCAGGGAAATCAACGATTTTCAAGGCGATCATGGGGTTCGTGCCGGTCGCCAAAGGCAAGATCAGAATCCTTGGCCAATCGGTGCCTGCCGCGCTGAAACAGAACCTGGTGGCCTATGTTCCGCAGTCCGAAGAGGTCGATTGGTCTTTCCCAGTGCTGGTCGAGGATGTGGTCATGATGGGTCGCTATGGCCATATGGGTTTTTTCCGCATCTCAGGCCCGGCTGATCATGCGGCTGTCAACAACGCGCTGGCCCGCGTCAACATGACTGAGTACCGCAAGCGCCAGATCGGTGAGCTGTCCGGTGGCCAGCGCAAGCGGGTGTTTCTGGCCCGCGCTTTGGCGCAGGATGCCACGGTTATCTTACTCGATGAGCCGTTCACGGGTGTCGATGTGCAGACCGAAGATGCGATCATCGCGCTTTTGCGCGACATGCGTGATGAGGGTCGCGTGATGCTGGTTTCCACCCACAACCTTGGATCGGTTCCCGAGTTCTGCGACCGCACGGTGCTGGTCAAGGGCACGGTGCTGGCATACGGGCCAACCGCGACAACTTTTACCCGAGAGAACCTTGAGCTGGCCTTTGGCGGGGTGTTACGGCACTTCGTGTTGGGCGGGACTGACCTGCACGATGATGATGACGCGCGCACGGTGTCGGTGATCACTGACGACGAAAAGCCTTTTGTCATCTACGACAAACCGGCACCCAAGCAGGTGACGAAATGATCGAAACCCTGCTTCTGCCGTTTCAATATAGCTACATGACCAATGCGATGTGGGTGTCGGCATTGGTCGGTGGGGTCTGCGCGTTTCTGTCGGTCTATCTTATGCTGAAAGGCTGGTCGCTGATCGGCGACGCACTCAGCCACGCCATCGTGCCGGGAGTGGCGGGGGCCTATATTCTGGGGCTGCCCTTTGCACTGGGGGCGTTTGTGGCGGGCGGGCTGGCGGCAGGGGCGATGCTGTTTCTGAACCAGCGGTCGGGGCTGAAAGAAGATGCGATCATCGGACTGATCTTTACCTCGTTCTTTGGGCTTGGGCTATTCATGGTGTCATTATCACCGATGTCGGTGTCGGTGCAGACGATCACCATGGGCAACATCCTGGCGATCACGCCCGAAGACACGCTGCAACTGGCCATCATCGGGTTTGTGTCGCTGGCGGTCCTGCTGGGGAAATGGAAAGACTTCATGGTCATGTTCTTTGACGAGAACCACGCCAGGTCCATCGGGATCAACACCGGGCTGCTGAGGGTGGTGTTCTTTACGCTGCTGTCGGCCTCCTGTGTGGCCGCCCTGCAAACCGTCGGTGCATTTCTGGTGATTGCGATGGTGGTAACCCCGGGGGCTACGGCATATCTTCTGACCGACCGTTTCCCCCGTCTGCTGATGCTCAGCGTCGCCATAGGGTCCATTACCAGTTTTGTTGGGGCGTATCTCAGCTTCTTCCTTGATGGCGCAACAGGCGGGCTGATCGTCTGCCTGCAAACCCTAATTTTCCTTACCGCTTTCGTCTTTGCCCCCAAGCACGGTTACCTGTCTGCCCGCCGTCGCGCAGCCGCAGTGCTGGAGGATACAGCATGATCGAGGCCTTGATCCAGCCGTTCCAGTTCGCCTTTATGAACAACGCCTTTGTCATCATGGCCATCATCTCGGTCCCGATGGCATTGCTATCTTGCTATCTGGTGCTGAAGGGTTGGTCGCTGATGGGCGATGCGATCAGCCATGCGGTGCTGCCTGGGGTGGTGCTGGCGTATCTTCTGCACATTCCGCTGATCGTCGGTGCATTTTGTGCAGGCATGCTCTGCGCTCTGGCCACCGGGTTCTTGAAAGAAAACAGTCGCGTGAAACAGGATACGGTGATGGGCATCGTGTTTTCGGGCATGTTCGGGCTGGGTATCGTGATGTACACTAAGATCAGCACCGATGTGCATCTCGACCATATCCTGTTTGGCAACATGCTGGGTGTGGGACCGCAAGATTTGCGGACAGCCGGGCTGATTGCAGCGGCAGTTACTGCCGGCATTCTAGCCAAGCGTCGCGATTTCATGGTGCACGCCTTTGACCCCATTCAGGCGCAGGCCGTTGGTCTTCCGGTCCGGGCGCTGCATTACGGCCTGCTGGCGATGATGTCGTTAACCATTGTGGCTACGTTGACCGCGGTGGGGATTATCCTGTCGATTGGCTTATTGATTGCGCCAGGCGCGATTGCGTTTTTAGTGACGAAGCGGTTCGATCGGATGCTGTTAGTGGCGGTTGTCGTCACGCAGGTATCAGGATTTCTGGGCGTCTACCTTAGCTTTTATATCGACTCGGCACCTGCGCCGACAGTTATCCTAATCATGACGACCGTGTTCATTGCAGCGTTTGTGCATTCGGTACGCAAGATTAAAGGTCAAACTGAGATTGCCACTTAATGACTAGGGGTGCGCCGTCTCAACGGAATCGCGTTCCACCAGAGGGGCATTCTACCTTGATCTGGTCGTGCTGCCGTTCCAGGCCGTCGGTGCGGTCGATCAGGATCTCGGCGGGCATTGTCAGGTTGCCGGTACCGATCTGGGAGGCTAACGCAGGATGATGATACTGTCTGTCCCCTCCTAGGCCTTGAAAGGCTATCGCTTTCCACGCTCGGTTATTGGCTATGCCGTCTGGGCCTACCACCGTTTCGCCCTCAGCCTGCGGGACGTTGAGGATCTGCTGGCAGAACGCGGCATTACGGTCAGCCATGAGACGATCCGAGATTGGGTGGCGAAATTTGGAGCACAGATTGCTGCAAAGATCCGGCGTGATCGTCCTCAGCCCGCCGACAAGTGGCACCTGGACGAAGTTGTGATCCCGATCCGCAGGCAGAAGCACTGGCTCTGGCGTGCAGTCGATGGCATCGCGGGCTATGGCCCAGAAGTAGCCCGTCTTGGTCTTTCTGGCCCCCGGATCGAGGGCCGGGGCGCGGGTTTCGTCCATGAACAGCTTGGTGGTCCGCTTCAGATCGGCCATCAGCGCGTCATAGACAAGCCGGAGTTCGAAGGCCGCTCTGCCCACCCAATCCGCAAGGCTGGAGCGGTCGAGGTCGACGCCCTGACGGCTGAACATCTGCCCCTGTCGATGCAGCGGCAAAAGATCGGCATATTTGCTGACCAACACATGGGCGCCTGTCGCCTCGGTCGGCATCCCGCCCGGGATACCGTTCGATCCGCTTGGTCAGCGCAGCCCGGCTGTCATCTCAGGTCTCCGCGCGAAGGCGCTCAGGCCGAGCCAGACGGGCATGCTGCGGGCGAGTTTTGGATCGCCGTCCACTTCGATCCGACCTGCCGTAATTTCGGACATGAGGCTCGCATAGCCCATCCAGACCGCCGTCATTACCTTGAGAGCGCTACTCACCCATAGGTCGATCTGATACCCGGGATCGACCCAGCACACGTCCACCGTCCCGTCCTCGATCACCAACCAGTAGTCGCGGTACGATTCCGGCAGTTCGGGATAGACAAACTGGATCGTGGAGCGGCCCGCCGGGAACGGATCGGCATTGATGCCACGGTGGATGTCCCACATCAGCAAAGTTGGATCGAGATTGCGCAGCGGCAGTGTGGACTCCATCCATCGGTAGCCCCAGGTCCCCAGCCCCATCACCAGGGGTCGCAACTCCTCACCCGCCGCAGTGAGGTGGTATTCGTTGATGCCGGGCTGACCGATCGGCACGACCTGAACCACGCCCAACAATTCCAACTCCTTCAGCCGCTTTGACAGAAGGCTGGGAGACATCCGCGGAACGCCGCGCCTGAGGTCGTTGAAACGGGTCGAGCCACACAGCAACTCTCGGATCACAAGCACGGTCCAGCGCGAACACACGACTTCCGCTGCCATGGCAATGGGGCAGAACTGACCGTAGGTGGATGTCATAGCCGTCCCCTAGCCGGAAAAGTTGTCTGTACAATGCGCCCCGCTGGCAAACCCGTCCAGTACAGTTCTAGGACTATATCGATTCTCCCGTCGCGCAGATCATGTCGGAACCCGTTCAGAAGGAGATTCGACATGACCAGATTTGAGACCATCAGTGCCCCCGGCAGCTTGGCAGAGAAAGCCGAGGCGCTCGGCCAATTGTTTGCAACGCGGGCAGACAAGCTTGACGAGACCGATGCTTTTGCCACTGAGAATTTTCACGACCTGAAAGCGGCTGGATTTCTTGAAGCGGCGGTGCCCATGGAAATAGGCGGCGGCGGCGCTGAACCGGCCGAGCTTGCTCAGATGCTACGGACGCTGGCGCGCCATTGCGGATCGACAGCGCTGGCACTCGCCATGCACACGCATCAGGTTGCGATTCCTGCGTGGCGCTGGCGGCATAAGGGCATAACTGCCGTTGAGCCATTGTTGAAGCGGGTTGCGGCCGAACGCCTCGTTCTTGTCTCGACCGGCGGTGCCGACTGGATCGCCGGAAGCGGCGAAGCCGTGCGGGTAGAGGGCGGATACCGCATCCATGCCCGTAAAGTCTTTTCCTCGGCATCGCCCGCAGGCGATCTTCTTATGACGAGTGCGGTGCTGCGGGGAAGCGACGGTAGCGCAGACGAAGTGCTGCATTTCGCCGTGCCTTTCGCCTCGGCACAGGTGCAGATCCTTGATACCTGGCACACGCTGGGCATGCGCGGCTCGGGCTCGCACGATGTTGTCATCGACGGCCATGTCGTACCCGAAGCTGCCGTCGCGTTGCGTCGTCCGGCAGGCGCATGGCATCCGACGTTCCATATCATTGCGACGATTGCTTTCCCGCTGATCTACGCCGTTTACGTCGGTGTCGCCGAGGGCGCACGCAATGCGGCCGTCGGTCTTGCTGCCCGCAAACCCTCGTCCCATACGACGGCTTTGGTCGGCCGGATGGAAACAGAGCTTATGGGCGCGCAACTCGCCCTTGGGGGCATGTTGGCGGTTGTGGCCGAGAATACGCCATCGGCGGAATCGGTGAACCGGGTCATGATGGGCCGCAGCCTCGCCGCCCGCCATGCGCTTGCGGTAGGCGAACTTGCGCTGGAAGCCGCTGGTGGCGCCGCCTTTTACCGCAGCGCCGGGCTGGAGCGGCGCTTCCGTGACCTTCAGGGCGCCCGTTTTCATCCAATGCAGCAAGGGCCGCAGGCGGAATATGCCGGCCGCATGGCACTGGGGCTGCCTGTTGATCAGGTGTTCTGAGGTTTGCGGTAAGCCGAGGGCGTGGCAAATGCGGCCTCGGCCTGCGAGCGATATGGCGTGACCTTCTCTCTATACCCAATGCAGCACATCGCCATACACGTCAGCCTGTTCGCGCTTGGCCATCCGTTACGACAGATGCCCCAAGGTCTTCCTCTCCGCCATCTCCCCTGCCGCTACCGTCATGTTCCGGCTTTACCACGAGAAGTCCTGACCTAATTGCAAGCCCGCCCTGAGGGCTTTGCGAAAATACCCTGATTTTAATAGGCTTTATGGAGATATAGTTATGTCTACGTTTTATGGCGGCGCTGGCAATGACACGCTCGCTGGTGGTGCAGGTGCAGATACACTGATAGGCGGGGCGGGGCGCGACCTGCTCTATGGTGGAGTAGCGGATGGTGCCCGGGATGTCTTTGTGTTCAACGTGGGGAGCCACAGCACCAGCGGCGCGACACGCGATGTGATTTATAGCTTCGTCTCCGGGATGGACGATATCGGCCTGTCCATGATCGACGCCAACATGGCGCTGGCTGGAAACCAAACCTTTAGCTTCAGCGGCACTACGGCCACGGCTCATGCCGTTTGGTATGTCGAAATTGGAACCGATCTGGTGATCCAAGGCGACATGAACGGCGACAAAGTGGCCGACTTTGCGATACAGGTCGCAAGCATAAGTTCTGTTGCGGTGAGCGATTTCATCTTATGATGGCGGGTCAGAATAAGATCGGAAGCAGCGGGTATTCCCACCTTATTGCCATGCCCGTCGCATAACCCTGTCGTGCATCCCCGCTTTGTAAATTGCACTTCACCCGATCGCCACGTTTGGATCGGAATACCACCATCGCGCCCACCTTGGACGCAAAGCCCAACAACGAAGGCGCAGTGCGGCAAGATGGCTCAGAAGATGCGAGAACCGCCCCCCAGCGGTCAGCGTAGCATGCGCGAAACCGCTTGACTTGTATGGTCCCGTTATCAAAGCCTGACCCTAAGCATTCGACCGCACAACTCAGGTATACCATGGCGTTGCGCGACCTCATTCTGAAAGTAATGCCGCGACGCTGGCGCGAGGATGCCATCCGCGACTCAAAGCTGTGGATCACTGACTGCACCGCTTGTGGCCACCAAAGCAACGTATGGGATCTGGGCGGTATGCGGTGGAGAGCATATGGCGAGCCCTTGACCAGCATGCGCTGCCTTGGCTGCGGCAAGGTCGCCATGCAGCGCATCCACAAACCATGATGACGGGCGAAGCCCGTTGTGGTGCGCGAATGGTCTACAATTGTCATAACGAGATTGAAGTGCTGAAATTGTTTGTATCCGGGATAGTTGCGCTGCTTTTTCCTCTGGCGGTCGCTGCGCAGCCAGTGGGGGGAAGCTATACGGTGGCAGGCACCAATCCCGATGGGGCGGCCTATACGGGTGCCGCCGAGATCACGTTTGAGGAGGGGGGATTGTAAATTGACGATGGCCTTTGGCAATGGTGAGGTGTCTGGCATCTGCTTGCAAGGCGACGGGGTGCTGGTGACCAGTTATGTGGCAGGGGGAGTGGACAAAACATGGGGGTCCCCATCGATGCTCTCGCCCGTGCTAAGGTAAGTTCTTTGGGAGGGGAGCTGCCATGGACGTTCGAATTACGGTTGAGACGACCTTTGACAATGAGGAGAAGCGCACTCACCAGCTTGATACCATATCTCGACCGTACCGGATCACCTGCCCAGAGGGGTTCGGGCTGCACCTCGAGGATGGGAAGAGGATCGTCAGACAAATTCAGAAGGTCATCCTAGGCGATCAGGCTGACGAAATAACACGCGAGAGCCGCGTCTGCCCGACTTGTAGCCGGGTTCGCGCTATCCACGACTATCGCACACGGGTTCTCGACACGCTTTTGGCCGGGTTCGAGTGAAAGCTGCGCGGCTGTGCCGTTGTTCCTGCGATGCCAAGTCAATGGCGTTCCCTGGCGGGCCTATTTCGCCGCTAGCCTGCTTCTTTCCAGATCGCGCTACCCCGGAACTGCAGCGTCTACACGCCGAGCTTGGTTCCCGACATTCCTTTCGGGAAGCCGCACGGCTGATGCAATGCTTCCTTCCCTGCCACCCACCTCATCACATGACAGTGCGGAACGGGCTGGGCCGGATCTCGGAGAGGCTTGAGCAAGCTAGCAGGTTTTCGGGTGATCTGGCTGACGCAGTTCCCAAAGGTGGCTTGACAGTATTCCTAGACGGCGCGACATATCCGCTGTCGGCCGGAATATCAGCAGCGACATCTAGATCTTGTGGTAGGCAAGATCGAAAGTCGGGATATGTGCCGGCGATTTGGCTTGGTCGTCAATGCAACGGCGTCGCCACGCCACCGCATGCGTAACGAGCTGTCGGCCTTTGGGTGGAGGCCAGGCCGTCTGTTGACTGTAATCTCGGACGGCGAGTCAGCACTCCCGAACCTCATCCGAAATGCCATCGATGGCGATGGCCAAGTGAAGCATATCCTAGACTGGTGGCACATCTCCATGCGCGTGCGGCATGTCGAGGTCGCCGTGCAAGGGCTCGTTCAGGCCGACGGGTTTTCGGGCCAAAGTGTACTGTTCGAGCGACCCGTTACCAGCCTCCGCCGGTGGCTGTGGCACGGCAGAGCACGGGTCGCAGAAACCTATCTGGAGGGGCTCACGCTTGATTGCGACCACCTTGAAGCAGAACCTTTGGCTGTCCGATCCGCTGCAGCGTGCGTGCACGCGCGCTGCCAAACGCTTTACGCTTACCTCGCGAGCAATGTGGAGTCCCTCGTGGACTATGGTCGCCGCTATCGGAGTGGTCTGCCGATCTCATCATCTCGAGCGGAAGGGTCAGTCGATGACATTGCCAATGCCCGGATGGGGAAGCGTCGAAGGATGAGGTGGTCGCCCAAAGGTGCCCACAGAGTCGCTCTCACTAGAACTGCTGTCCTCGATGGTCGTCTGAAAGTCACACATAGCAAATGCGCCGCATGACCCCCATGTTTTGTCCACTCCCGGCCTAGCATTCACAAGGAGCTTCAGTGTGTAGTCCGAAGTGAGTGTCCATGTAGGCCTACGTGGCAAATAACCGATATGCCCGGTCACAAAGTTGCCTTCCTTTGCCATGGCCTTTTGCGATTAGCCACGCCCCCTCGGTGTTCCTCAACCCGAGTCGAGATCCAGCCTCTTCAGCAAGCCATTGAATCAATCACAGCTAATCAGCTTTGCAAGCGCGGATGGCATAGCGATGTTCGCTCATACGTAACATTGCCTTCTTCCAGCCAAACTGCCGCGCTTGGGCGCGATGTATTGCGCCGAACTGCGTGTCGATGCGCATATCGGTAAAGCCAGCCTCGGCCAGCAATGCCGCCACTGCCTCGGCCCGCGCGCCACCCGAGAAATGCACCCGCGCAAGAATCTCTGCATGGCGGCTGGCCATAGACACGTATTGCCCTGCGGGGCTTGACCCTGCCAGCCGCGCCAAAAGCCGCCCGATCCACCCGCGCGAGACGAAATCACCATCAACGATCAGCAGCTTTCCGCCCGGTGCCAGAACCCGATGCCATTCGGCAAAGGCCGCAGCCGGATCGACCAGCGTCCAGACCAGATGCCGGGTCACAATGACATCCTGACTGGCATCGGCCAGCAGGATGCGTTCGGCATCGGCCTGCAAAAAGGTAATCGGCGCATTTGCTACCTTGGCCTTGGCGCGGGCGCGCTCCAGCATCGGCTCGGCCCAGTCCAGCCCGGTCACCTGAAAGCCAAGCTCATGACACAGAAGAGAAATCTCACCGGTGCCCGAGGCCAGATCCAGCAGCTTGCGACCCGCAGCCGGACCGAGATTACGGTGAAACAGCGCCGCCCAAGCCGCTCGTTCGCGGCCATCCGCAATCTTGTGGCCGGGGTCAAGATCAAAGCCCGCGGCCCGGTCTGACCAATAATCACGGATGTCGTCGCGCAGGTCGCGGTTGGGGCGGATGGCAGGGCTGTTCATCGTCGGATCCGGGTTTTGATTTGGCACGCTGCTACACACGAATAGATGACAAAACAAGTTGGTATTTAATGTTGACAATAAAAGTCAACATACTTAGTCGGATCGCAGGTTCAGCATGAGGACACTATGAAACACATCCGCACCCTGCTTGGCGCTTGCGCATTAAGCATTCTCGCAGCCAGCCATGCGCTCGCCGACAAGGTGACCATCACCGACATCACTGGCCGTCAGGTCGATGTCGAAACCCCGGTGCAGCGCGTCATTCTGGGTGAGGGGCGGCAGGTGTTTTTCACCGCTGTGCTGGAAACCGAAAACCCCTTCGCCCGCGTTGTCGGCTGGCGTGACGATCTCAAGGAAGCCGATCCGGACAGCTATGCGGCCTATCTGGCGAAGTTTCCAGGCATCGACGCCATCCCGACCTTCGGCGGCTTCAAAGAGGGCACCTTTGACATCGAACAGGCGGTGTCGCTGAAACCCGATGTGATGATCCTCAACCTAGAGGCCAAAGCGGCGACCGATGAAGCGGGCTACGAGCAAAAACTGGCCAGCGTCGGTATTCCGATTGTCTATGTCGACTTCCGCGAGAACCCTTTCGCGCACGCCTCTAAGTCGATGGAAATCATCGGCCAGCTCTATGGCAAAGAAGATCGTGCCGCCGAGTTCAACGCTTTCTTCACCGAACAGATGGATAAAGTGACCAAGGTGATCGCGGCGCAAACCGATCTGAAGCGCCCCTTGGTTTTTGTCGAGCGCGCAGGTGGCTATACAGAAGATTGCTGCATGTCCTTCGGGGCGGCCAATTTCGGCGAGATGGTCAAAATTGCAGGCGGCACCAACATGGCAACGCCGTTTATTCCCGGCACCTTTGGCACCGTGAACGCCGAGCAGATCATCGCATCCAACCCCGACACCGTCATCGTGACCGGTGGCAGCTGGGAGGCCTATGTACCCGGTGGTGACTGGGTTGGCGTGGCTCCGGGAGGCGATATGGCGGTGGCCAAGACCAAACTGGCAGCCCTGATGCAGCGCCCCGCTTTCACTGGCATCAAAGCGGTGCAGAACGGCGATGTGCATGCGATCTGGCATCAGTTTTACAACAACCCCTACAGCTTTGTGGCCGTGCAGCAGATCGCAAAATGGCTGCACCCCGAGCTGTTTGCAGAGCTTGATCCCGAAGCCACCCTGAAGACCCTGCATGAGCGCTTTCTGCCGATCGAATACCGCCCCGGCTACTGGGTCTCGCTTAAGTGATGCCATTGGGGCGGCAATAGCCGCCCCTTCCGCCTGCTGAAAGGTCTGCCATGTCCAGCCTCACCGAAACTTCCACCGCTCTGACCGGAGCACCGTCCTACAGGCGACTTGTCGTTCGGCGTATCGCACTGGTCTTGGGGCTGGGGCTGCTGCTTTGTCTGTCGGTGGCGGTCGATGTGTCCTTGGGGCCTGCGCGCTATGCCTTGTCCGATGTGGTGGCCACGCTGCTGTGGCCTGCACAGGCTGATATTCAGATGCGGGTGGTGGTCTGGGACATCCGCATGCCGATGGCGCTGATGGCAGTGACCGTCGGCGGCTGCCTGTCGCTTGCGGGGGCGCAGATGCAGACCATTCTGGCCAATCCACTTGCCAGCCCCTTTACGCTTGGCTTGTCGGCTGCGGCCAGCTTTGGGGCGGCCTTGGCGATGGTGCTGGGTGTGGCGGTGTTTCCCGCAGCGCTGGCGCTGATGGTGCCGATCAATGCCTTTATCATGGCAATGGCGGCGGCGCTTTTGATTTTCGGGCTGTCCAGCATGCGCGGGATCACGGTGGAAACCATCGTGCTGCTGGGCATCGCGCTGGTGTTTACCTTTAACGCGCTGCTGGCGCTGTTGCAGTATTTCGCCTCCGAGCAGGCGCTCGCCGCCGTGGTGTTCTGGACGATGGGCAGTCTGACCAAAGCAACCTGGACCAAAGTGGCTGTCACCGCTGTGATACTGCTGATCTGCGCCCCGCTTTTTGCGCGCCGGGCTTGGGCGCTGACCGCGATCCGGCTGGGCGAGACCCGAGCCGCCGCCATGGGGGTGCCCGTACGCCGATTGCGGCTTGAAACGCTGATCCTCGTGGCGCTTCTGGCCTCGGTCCCCGTGTCGTTTGTCGGCACGATTGGCTTCATCGGCATTGTTGGCCCGCATATTGCGCGGCTGCTGTTGGGCGAAGACCAGCGCTTTTTCTTGCCCGGCTCGATTCTCGCAGGGGCGCTGATCCTCTCGGCGACCTCAGTTCTGTCGAAAGCCATTCTGCCGGGGGCGGTGCTGCCGATCGGCATCATCACCGCGCTGGTGGGGGTGCCCTTCTTCGCGATGCTGATTTTCACGCACGGGAGACGCGCATGGTAACGCTGGAACTGCACCGACTTGAGGCGCGCTATGGCCGCAAGGTGATCTACCGGCAAGCGACAACCCCGGTGCTGCAGGGCGGGGTGCTGACGGCGCTGGTGGGGCCGAATGCGGCAGGAAAATCCACTCTGTTCCGCCGCATTGCGGATCAGTTGGCGGGTGCTGGGGATGTGCGCATCACCGGGGCAGAGCCCGCCGATCTGCGCTACATGCCGCAAGATACCGCGATGACGGCGGCGTTGAACGTCTATGAGTCAATCATTCTTGCGCTGAAGCAGGGCCAAGGCGGTTGGCGGTTGACCCTGGCGGAACTGGCGGCGGTGGATCAGGTTCTGGCCCGGCTTCGGATCACCGCCTTGGCCGAACACCAATTGGTCGAACTTTCAGGCGGCCAGCGCCAGCTTGTCTCGATTGCGCAGACGCTGGTGTCGCGCCCAAAAATTCTGTTGATGGATGAGCCGACCTCTGCCTTGGATCTCTACCGCCAACATGAAGTGCTTGAGATCTTGCGCACCTATGCCGCCGAGACGGGGGCGGTGGTTGTTCTGGCCCTGCACGATCTCAATCAGGTGATGCGGGCCTGCACAACCACCATCGCTGTGGCTGCTGGCGAAGTCATTGCCGTCGGTCCCACCCTCGAAGTGCTGCGGCCAAAGCTGATCCGCAGGCTATACGGCATCGAGGCCCGGGTCGAAACCTGCTCACGCGGCTGCCCGATCATGATCGTGGACGGCGCCGGGCACACCCGGAGTTCATAATTGAGCTGAGGATTCACACGAGGTCTGTAAGTGTTTGATTTCCGCTGCTGAGAACCTGCGATGGGCACTTTCTCAGCTAATCTAGGGAGTCAAGCTGAGAGGATTTGGGAGCGGACAAAACATGGGTAAGCGGCGCCTGGGCCCCACCTTCTGCATGATCTGTTAACCTGCGACTCCGCG